>JBFZEL010000370.1:0-4576 GCA_041306925.1 Lysobacterales bacterium | reverse complement strand
CTGACCGCGGAGGAACTGGCGGCCTGGGACGAAGCCTGGCAGGCCTGGGACGGGTTCGCCACCTGGCTGATCAAGACCCTGGCCTTGCAGTCCGGGCCCGAACTGACCGAAGCCCTGGCCGAGACCCTGCTCGAAGCGCGCTACGACCTGCGCGACGCGCTGGCCAGCGACGCGCGCGACCGCGATCCGGTCCGCGAGCTGTTTCTGCGGTCCTGGGAGCGGCTGGCGCCGCTGGTCGCGGACCTGCAGATGGACCTGCCGGGCAGCCTGGCCCTGCGCTACGCGACCTTTGTCAGCGCCGGCGACGCGCTGATGTCGCTGGACCTGCTCGCGCCGCATCTCGGCATGCGGCTGGACCGCAACGCCTTGCGCAGCATGGCGCGGGTGCTGGCGCCCAGCGTCAGCGATTACGACCTCCGTTACGACATGGCGGTCGACCCGGATCTGCGGCTGTTGTTCGGACTGGATCCGGATTTCGCCGTGGACACGGAGCTTGAAGAGGACGACGAGCCGAACGCGGCCACCGCGATCCTGGCCACGCTATTGGACGGGCTGATCGGCAGCGCCCACGCCGCGCAGATCCGCCCGGAGCTGATCAAGCAGCTGAATGGCTGGGTGCCCCGGCCGCGCGAAATCGACGATTACCTGCTGACCGTGGAAGAACTGCTGAATGCCGTCGCCGATGCGGAGCGCGGGCGCGGCAAGGTGCCGCCGGCGCGCCTCGACCTGTACGATGCGCTGCTACGCGCGACCGCCTGGCAGGAATCCTGCTGGCGTCAGTACGTCGTGCGCGACGGAGCGGTCGAGACCATCCGCTCGGCGACCGGCTCGGTCGGCCTGATGCAGGTCAACGTTCACGTCTGGCGGGGCCTCTACGACCTCGACGCGCTGCACCGTGAAGTCGCTTACAACGCCCGCGCCGGCAGCGAGATCCTGGTGCACTACATGGTGGATTACGCGCTCAAGCGTCTGGACCGTGGACTCCTCGGCGATCCGGACAATATTGCCCGCGCCACCTATGCCGCCTACAACGGGGGTCCGCGGCACCTGACGCGCTTCCGCAACCCGAAGACCTCCGCCTCCCTGAAGAAGATCGACAACGCCTTCTGGCAGAAGTACCGGGCCATCCAGACAGAAGGGCCGATGGCGGTGAAGCACTGCCTGACGGGCTGAGACGAGCCCAACCGTCATCGTCTGGATTGACGCGGCCTGCCGCCTGTCCTGCAGAAATGACCATTGAGCGTTCTCGTCCCACTCTTCCCCCTGCTGAGTACTGCCAAATCTCCAACGGTGGCCACAGACTCCCGGGTGAGATATATGTTTCCGCCGTCACGCTCCAGCAAACCTTGGCGTTCCAGATAGCGGCCTACGCGAGAAGCAATCTTACGCGCTAGTTCGGTAAGTTCACTCCCAGTAGGAGCCTTTACCTGTCGAAACCGTATTGGGAGTCCATTAGTGCCACCAATATAAATGCCATCCAGAAACAACATGTGGGTCGCTCCTCGGCAACTGCTCCTGCGTTGCTCTACCTCCTGCATCCCTGCAGTCGTGCGCTTCCTGCGCCCGCGACATTAGTGCGTCCATGCACGTCAAATGTATGTTTAGATTCAGCGCACTGCCAAAACGCTGGGCCAGGGTCACGGCGCCGGTTTGTGCCATACGCTTTGTGAAGCCTGCCTTGCGTGTCAGGTGCGTGGCAATGGCGCGGTAAACGGTGGCCAGCGCCCCGGTCATGACACGAGGTTTACTGGCAAACAGAAGGCTGAGCGCGAACGGAAAGCTGAGCACCCATTGGCGCATGGGTTGACAGGGCAGGATTTTATCGACCAGCAGCGCAGCGCTGTCGGCCATACGTCGTGTCCCACAACTGGGGCAGAAACCGCTGACCAGCTGGCGAAGATGCCCGAGAGATTGTTGCCGATGCCGATGGAGAGAAACCAGCCGTCCATGCCGAGGCCGACAAGGCGAACGGGGGCCAGCTTGGTCACCACCGACAGGCCGATCGGCGAGAGGCAAAGCTCGCCGACCACTTGAATGACGTAGGCCCTCAACAAGGTCCAGAGCGGCATCATTGCCGACTGCCCCATCCACACTATCCATCAACCATACTTATAGCTTTTCGAACGCACGCCTGCTTTTTCAGTGCTTTATCTCAGATTTTTTTCTTACCTCATTTTCTCAATAATTCGCACGTAAAAACGGCTCCCGGCAAAATTAACCTGTTTGATCTCCCCGTGATTCAGCAAGTCCTCGACCAGCGTCCAATCACGACCTGCCTTATACAGGAATTCCCGGACGGCTTCTTCGCGCATGGGGTGTACCGCCGTGATGGCGAGCAAGTCCCGGGCTGGATCACCGGCTGGTAAAAAGGCGTCGCCTTCATAGCCAATTAAATACTGTACGTTTTTTAGATGGGCGTTAAATATTTCATAAGCCCGCACGATGACGTCTTCTGCCGATACGCGAACCGTGCTTTGCGCAGGCGGGCGAATTGGCGCAGCCAAATAGGCCGTGTGTGGTTGAAACGTTGCGAGGAACTCACTGACTGCACTGATCAGCTCGGGAGCATCGTTGACACCGGCAACCAGCATTGTTTCTGTGGTCAGCTCTCCCCGATAGGTCTCCGCAAAGTGTTGCATGCCTTGCAGGACCTTCGACAAACTGAGCTGTGGATGGGGTTGATTTGTTCGACCCCATACGGTTTCGTCCACGGTATCAACCTTCAACGAGACCCAATCCGCCTTGTTCAACCACTGCCGCACATCGTCGCGCCATACCAGGGATGCATTGGATATCACCGCGATCCTGATACCCAAAGGTCGCAAAAGATCAATTTCCTCCCCGAGGTGACTATCCAATGTGGGCTCCCCGTCAGGCACAAAGGTCAGATAATCGATTTTCTGTCCTGCACTTTGAGCCGCCTTTACCTGACGTGTGACAGACTGCACAATCACGTCGGGATCATAAAAGGCATGAGGCTCTATCTCTCTGCGCACGGTTGGGCCAACCTGACAGTAAGTACACGAATAAGAACAGGACTTCGGTGGAATATTATTAATACCCAGACTCCGCCCCAGCCGGCGCGAGGGCACGGGACCAAAGGCAATCAGTTCCTGCACATTTTCAGACACCATCTTTCCCTCCCAGTATCTTTCTCCCATTTATAAAGTTCTTAATGACTGTTTGTCACAATAAGATTGTGTCATGTAAAGCCGGTCCATGCTGTTTTACAAGAACATAGATCAATTGCAATGCATTTAGAGGTACAGCCGACCGCGGAACAATCATTATACTTTGAGTATGAGCACGCTGGCATGGATTGTCATAAGCGGTCTGTTGATGAGCGCTATCGCGCTGGTCGGCAGCGTGACCCTGATCCTGAAAGCGTCAACACTGCAACGCATTCTTCTCCCGCTGGTGGGATTTTCAGCAGGATCGTTGATTGGTGGCGCCTTCATTTTCATGATTCCGGCAGGACTCACGGCTTATGGATCCAGCCTCTCTTTCTTCGCATGGATCCTGTCCGGATTTACCGTGTTTTTCGCGCTTGAACAATTCCTGCATTGGCATCACTGCAGGCGCGCCAGCGCCGAGTGCAAAAAGCCACTAACCTACCTGATCCTTATTGGCGACGGATTGCATAACTTTATCGGCGGACTCGCCATCGCGGGCACGTTTCTGATCGATATAAAACTCGGCATCCTGGCCTGGCTTGCAGCGGCGGCTCATGAAATCCCCCAGGAACTCGGGGATTTCGGTGTGCTGATCCACGGAGGATGGGAGAAAGGCAAGGCATTACTGTTTAATGTTCTGTTCGCACTCACCTTCCTGCTGGGTGGGCTGATCGCCTATGCCGCGGCCGTCGCTATCGACGTGTCCTTCCTGATACCTTTTGCCGCCGGCAATTTTATTTACATCGGCGCATCGGATCTGATTCCTGAAATCAAGGGGCACGGAAACACAGGCGGCAACATTGTTAACTTTTTTGCCTTTGCACTTGGCTGTTTGCTGATGTTGTTAATCAAAATTCTGCTTGAACCCTGAAACCGCAGTTCAGCTACAACCTGGTTTAAAAATCGAAATGCTTTAAGTTGCAAATAATATTTTAAACAAAGGTAATCGCGACTTTTAGTATCGTTTTCAAAAACCGGCGCGATCACACCGCAACGGCTTTCAGGGTTTCCTTCACCGAAACCGGTGCAGACAGGAATTCCAGGCAGGCGACGTTTTCCGTTTCATCGATAAAGGGGTAGCCGGTCTCCTCGATGAACCGGTGAAACGCGTCTTCATCCTCTTCCGGCACCAGGAAGCCGGCCAGGATCCTGGCGTTGGCGGCGGCGTGGTTGCGGTAGTGAAACAGGCTGATCGACCAGCGGCCCGTCAATACCGTCAGGAACTCGAGCAGGGCGCCGGGACGCTCCGGAAACTCGAAACGGTAGAGTCGCTCGCGCTCGCTGGAGGGCAGACGGCCGCCGACCAGGTGACGCATGTGCAGCTTGGCGACCTCGTTGTCGGACAGGTCCCTGACCGCGTAACCACCCGCCACGAGTCTTGCCTGCAAGTGCGCAGATGACTC
>JBFZEL010000369.1:0-4743 GCA_041306925.1 Lysobacterales bacterium | reverse complement strand
TGCGTTCGGACACGGTCGAGTTAATTGAGTTTCTGCGGAATTTTGGTCAAGTGCCCATGCCGCCCCATATCAAGCGCGCCGACAGTGATGCAGACCGGCAGCGCAACCAGAAGGTCTTTGGCGAGGCCCCCGGCGCAGTGGCGGCGCCGACCGCAGGTCTGCATTTTGACCAGGCCCTGCTGGATAGCCTGAAAAACGCGGGTATCCAATCCACCACGGTCACGTTGCACGTCGGCGCCGGCACCTTCCAGCCCGTGCGGGTGGAGCGTATCGAGGACCACCAGATGCATGCCGAGTGGCTGGAAGTTTCACAGGCTGCCTGTGATGCCATTGCTGCCGCCAGGGAGCGTGGCGGCCGGGTTGTCGCCGTCGGCACAACCGCGGTCCGGAGTCTCGAAACTGCCGCGCAGGGCGGTTCGCTGCAGCCGTATTCAGGCGACAGCCGGATATTTATTTACCCGCCCTACCGGTTCCGCGTGGTCGACGCGATGATCACCAATTTCCATTTGCCCGAGTCCACGCTGTTGATGCTGGTCAGTGCCTTTGCCGGGCATGCACACATCCTGGCCGCGTACCGGCATGCCGTGGCGCAGGGCTACCGGTTTTTCAGTTACGGTGATGCGACGCTGCTGACGTGAACACGGGTTCTTGATGCCGCAGCACGGGTGCAATCAAAGGGATTGAATGTCAGAATGCGCGATTCACGCGCTTTTTTGAGACCCGTAAAGCCGATGCAATTTGAACTGTTGAATACCGATGGCCAGGCCCGCCGCGGGCGTTTATCGTTTGCACGCGGCCTGGTTGAAACGCCCGCCTTCATGCCGGTGGGCACCTATGGCACGGTCAAGGCCATGACACCCAAGGCGGTGCGCGATACCGGTGCGGAAATCATCCTGGGCAATACCTTTCACCTGATGCTGCGTCCGGGCACCGGGGTCATCAGTGCGCACGGTGACCTGCATGATTTCATGCAATGGCAATGGCCGATCCTGACCGATTCCGGCGGCTTCCAGGTCTGGAGCCTGTCGGAACGACGGAAAATCACCGAGCAGGGCGTGACCTTCGCCTCGCCGGTCGATGGCGCCCGGGTGTTCCTGGGTCCGGAAGAATCGATGGCGGTGCAGGCGGCGCTCGGCTCGGACATCGTCATGTGCTTCGATGAGTGCACACCGTACCCGGCCACCAGGCAACAGGCCTCGGACTCAATGGAATTGTCCATGCGCTGGGCGCAGCGTTGCCGGGAGGCGCACGGACAAAGCCGGTCGGCCCTTTTCGGCATCGTGCAGGGCGGCGTGTACGAGGATTTGCGCAAACGCTCCGCGCATCTCCTCACAAGTATCGGTTTCGATGGTTACGCCATCGGCGGTCTTGCGGTGGGCGAGCCTGAAGAAGAACGTGAACAGGTACTGTCCTGGACGCTTGCGGAATTGCCGGCCGATAAACCGCGCTACCTGATGGGTGTGGGGCGTCCGCAGGACATCATTGCAGCGGTGTTGCATGGCGTGGACATGTTCGATTGCGTGATGCCGACACGCAACGCCCGCAATGGGTATTACTTTACCTCCCGCGGAGTGCTCAAGATCCGCAACGCGTGTTATGCCATGGATACCCGACCCATCGATGAGGATTGCGGTTGCCATACCTGCCGGAACTATTCGCGCGCCTATCTGAAACACCTGGACCGTTGCAGGGAAATGCTGGGTTCGCACCTGGCGACCGTGCATAACCTGTATTTCTACCAGCAGTTGATGGCCGGTCTCAGGCGCGCTATCGAAAGTGCCAGGCTGGCCGAATATGCCAGGCAATTCCTGGAATTATATTCCGTTGGCGATGACTGAATGAGCCTCTGCTAGATTATCGACAAAAACGGCGGTTTTATATTGTCGCTTGAATTATAATTGCCCGCTGGATTCCGGTCCGTCTGTTTGAATATTGAAACAGGGGCCCCACTTAAGATTGACAGTGATCTGAAACTAACAAGACTTTTGGTTAAAAGCCAAGGGATAATTCAAGAGAGCAAACCATGGACTTCTTCATTTCAAACGCATATGCCCAGGATGCCGCCCAGTCCGGTGGACTGATGAGTTTTCTTCCATTGATCGTCATTTTTGCGGTTTTCTATTTCATGTTGATCCGGCCCCAGATGAAACGCGCCAAGGAACACAAGCAGTTAGTTGCATCGCTGAGCAAGGGTGATGAGGTGATCACCAATGGCGGTTTGCTGGGCAAAATCACGGACGTTACAGAATCCTTTGTGACGCTGGAGTTGGCGGATAATCTGCAAATCAAGCTGCAGCGTCAGGCGGTTGCCAGCGTCATGCCGAAAGGCACGATCAAGTCCATTTGATCCTGCGCATTTAAATTCTTTAATTTTAGAGACTGATTCATGAACCAGTACCCCATCTGGAAGTACCTGCTGATATTCATTATCCTGGCAGTGGGTGCCGTCTACGCACTGCCCAATTTATACGGTGAAAACCCTGCCTTGCAGATCACATCTACACGTGGCTTTGCACTACCGGCTGATCTGACCACCAATATCGAAGACGCACTGGTAGTTGAGAAAATCAGCTTCAGCAGTGCTGAACAGCAGGGTAATCACCTGTTGTACCGGTTCAAGAATACCGAAGACCAGATCAAGGCGGCTGACGTCGTGCGCAAGGCTTTGGGCGACCAGTACGTGGTTGCACTCAACCTGGCGCACTCGACGCCCGAATTCCTGCGCAAGCTCGGCGGCAAGCCGATGACGCTGGGTCTCGATTTGCAGGGTGGTGTGCACTTCCTGATGCAGGTGGATATGGATACGGCCCGCAGTCAGCAACTGGACCGGTACGTGGACGATATCCGCGCGGTGCTGCGTGACAATGGCATCCGCTACATCTCTGTCCGCCATGAGGGTAACGGTTTGCTGGCAATGCTGCGCTCCGCCGAGGACCGCGCCAGGACCCTGGAGTTACTGCGCACCGACCAGAGCCTGCAGGGGCTCGATGTTTCTGAACTTCCGGCCGGTGAAAACTTTGGCATCGCAGCGACAGTGCTGGAAAAGCAATTACAGGAATTGCAGCAAACCGCGCTGAAACAGAACATCACCACCTTGCGTAACCGGGTCAACGAACTCGGCGTGGCCGAGCCGATTATCCAGCAGCAGGGCGCTGACCGGGTGGTCGTGCAGTTGCCGGGCGTGCAGGACACGGTCGAGGCCAAGAAGATCATCGGTGCGACCGCGACGCTGGAGTACCGCGCCGTTGACGAGAGCAACGACGCATTTACCGCCTCGCAAACCGGTCGCGTTCCGCCGGAGTCACGTATGTATACCGACGATAACGGCAACCCGATCCTGCTCAAAAAACGCCTGATCGTTTCCGGTGACCAGTTGATCGGTGCCTCCGCATCCTTTGACCAGCAGACGGGCCAGCCTTCGGTCAGCGTGACGCTCGATGGTGTCGGCTCCAAGCGGATGCTCGATTTTACGCGTGACAACGTCGGCAACCGCATGGCGGTCGTGTATATCGAGCAAAAACCCAACGGCACAAAGATCGAGGATGTGATCAGTGTCGCCGTCGTGCGTGAACCCTTCGGCAAGCGTTTCCAGACCACCGGTCTGGATTCGATCCAGGAGGCGTCACAGCTTTCCCTGTTACTGAGGGCAGGCGCTTTGGCCGCGCCGATGGAAATCGTTGAAGAACGCACCGTCGGTCCAAGTCTCGGTAAGGACAACGTCGACCAGGGTTTCAACGCCGTCCTCATCGGCTTCGCGCTGGTGATGGTCCTGATGGCCGTTTATTACCGGTGGTTCGGCATGGTTGCCAACCTGGCGCTGCTCACCAACGTGGTCATGCTGGTTTCGCTGTTGTCGATGCTGGGTGCAACCTTAACCATGCCGGGTATTGCGGGTATCGTCCTGACCATCGGTATGGCGGTCGATGCCAACGTCCTGATTTTCGAGCGTATCCGCGAAGAACTTCGTAACGGCAATACGCCGCAGGCGAGTATCCGTGCGGGTTATGAAAAAGCATTTTCAACCATCGCGGATGCCAACATCACGACATTGATCGCGGCGTTCGTCCTGTTCCTGTTTGGAACGGGTCCGATCAAGGGCTTTGCGGTTACCCTGTCGCTGGGTATCGTGACTTCCATGTTCACTGCAATCATGGGAACACGCGCGGTGGTTAACCTTATCTACGGCGGCCGCAAGCGCGTCGTCAAACTGTCGGTCTGAGGTCTGCCATGAAACTGCTGAAGGATAAATTAAATCTTGATTTCATGAAGTTTGGCAATGCGGCCGTGATCATGTCGGTCGTCCTGTCGATTCTCAGTATCGTTTCGCTGAGTACCCGGGGTCTTAATTTCGGCCTGGATTTCACCGGTGGTACCCTCATCGAAGTGAGCTACCCGTCTGTGCCCTCCATAGCTGACGTGCGCAGCAACCTGGCGTCGGCCGGCATGCAGGATGCCGTGGTTCAGACCTTTGGTACAGCATCTGACATCGTGGTGCGCATTCCGCCTCGCGGCGAGGAAGAGAGCAATGCCGATATCTCGACGTTGGTGCTCAACGCCCTGCAACAGGGTGTCGAGGGAGAAATTACCATGCGCCGGGTCGAGTTCGTTGGCCCCCAGGTGGGTGATGACCTGACCGAGCAGGGCATCCTGGCGGTCCTCTATTCTTTGGTCGGTATCTTTATATACGTAATGTTCCGGTTCCAGTGGCGCTTTTCGGTCGGTGCGGTCGTCGCCACGATCCAC
>JBFZEL010000368.1:0-3951 GCA_041306925.1 Lysobacterales bacterium | reverse complement strand
CAGCACGTCGCTGCCGACAGTACAC
The DNA here is from genome assembly GCA_041306925.1 of Lysobacterales bacterium. GTDB lineage: Bacteria > Pseudomonadota > Gammaproteobacteria > Xanthomonadales > SZUA-36 > SZUA-36. Next base: position 3,926 of record JBFZEL010000368.1, on the reverse strand, counting down.
TCGACCGTGACCTCGCGACTGGCGAGGTTGACACTCACGTCTGCCACGCCGGGTGTTTCACGCAGAACCTTCTCGATGGGACGCTGACAGGAAGCGCAATGCATGCCTTCGATTTTCAGCAGGGTTGAAGTACTTTTTTTATTCACTTCGAGGTCCAATGGCCCGGATCCAGGCCGGGCAAACGGGAATACATTTTAAGATCATACGTCCACCTGTTACGAAAAAACGCTTGCCGGGTTTTCATTGCTGCCAGCACTGGCGCGCTCCGGCTGATTCCTGCATGACACGATCGGATCCATGTTCAAACGCAGGTCGCGAAAATCTTGTGTACCCAGTGAATGATTATATGTTGCCAATATCCAATTTGGGTAAAGCAAATTCCAAAACACGTTCAGTCCGGACCGGCCTACTTCGACTTTCCGTTACGGCGGCTGCGAAACCACAGGACCAGGCCACTGATCGCAAGAAAACCGAGGACCAGGGCCAGCAGGTCGTAGACCAGCACGCCGACCGGTCCGAAGATCCGGCCCGAGTGCAAATCGAGAAGCACTCGTTCCAGGTTCAGTCCCTGGCCCCTGTAGGCACGCCCGATCGCTTGCTGCAGCGCGTCGGCCGCGGGTTGCGGGGCTGCCCAGCGCAGGTTTGAGCTGGTATCTGCGTCCTGCCGCCAGTTCAGCAAATCCGCATCCGCCGTCCAAAGCCGGCCGCCTGACCTCACCACCACGGCGTTTTCAGAGGTTAGGCCAATCATCCTGATCGGTTGCGGGTCGATCGACGCCCAGGGCAGACGTTCGACCAGCGCTCCGTCGGGGTCAAGCAACAACAGTTCGTCGCTGCTGGCCGCAACCAGCAGCCCGCCGGCGGATACCGCACCGGCTCCCCCGTTGACGGTCGCCACGGGGTGTTCGTTGAAAAACAACTGCGAACCGGCAAAGCTGATCCAGGCGTCACCCAGGCCGAAGCTGAGCAAGTTTTCGGGTTCGTCCAGCCCGTACCAGTCGAGCAGCGTCGAGAACGTCACCTGTTGGCGGTCAAGACCGAGACCGTTTGCGTGGTTGATCGCGAGACCGGTCAGGACCATGAACAGGACGAACAGCGCAGCGGCGGCGCCGAGTGTGCGGTGCAGCCGGCGCGTGGCTGAAGCTGGTTGCTTTTTTTTATGCACCATCGCTACAACCGCTCTCGGCGTGCAGAAAAAGCGCAATCGCCGCCAACCGTGTCAGGGCCTGAACCGACAGGGTCGCGCCCGAAATGCCATCGATCCGGACATCGAGGCCGTTGTTATCCGTGAGTGCCGCAGTGTTGAACTGGTCCGTGAAGGCGGCTGCCACCACTTCACCGCCACGGTTCTCACGATAGGTCAGCACCCGCAGGCTACTGATATAGTTTTTTTCGGTGATGATACCCACGGTGATGGGTAACTCCTTGCCGATTTCCTCCAGCACCCAGGCGGAGCGCCCGTCCTGGCACCAGTACCTTAAGCGCAGGGCAGCATAATCATGACCCAGTATTTGCCGGACGGCCGATTTTCTTTCACCGCTGAGCCAGAGAATCCCGGGCTCGGGTGGCGGACCTGAAAATGCACGGGCGAGGAATTCCGGCTGGGTCTCGTAGACCGAGGCAGGGAACACCAGTGCCGGCAACGACAGGGTCATGACCAGTAAAGAATAAATTGTTCGCCGGGTGAAGGGCATCGCTTAAAAACTGTAACCCAAGCCAAGGTCAAAGCCGGTGAAATCGCGGCCGGCCTGGCTGTCGAGATCATGGCTCCGGTCACGGTAATCAAATTTGATCACGACATTCTTGGCTGGCCACCAGTTAAGTCCCAGTTCCCACTGGTCGAATTTATCCGAGGCACGCGCGGCTTCCACGTCTGCATACCTTGTATAGAAACCGATCCAGTCGTTCAGACGGTAGCTGGGTTCTATGTACCAACCGGTCTGGCTATCCGCGCCTGCCGCCTCGACCGCGGCGCCGCTGAAGTCCCAGCGCGCATAAAGTGCCCGCAGACCGAAGCCGGCACGCTGGTAATCGATGTGGGCTTCCACCAGCGTGCCGCTGTCGAGGCCATCGTTCGAGACCTGCGACGGGTCGAACTGGTACTGGACCGTGACCGCGGCCTGCAGGCCGGGAATCCCCAGGTAGCGCAAACGGCCGGTGACCGCACCATCGCTGGCATTGGCCTCGGCGACCTTCTGCCGTCCGCTGCGCACCCTGAACGCGTCGCTGCCGGTGGTCGCTATCTTCAGGCCGGAGGTGAAGGCCAGGTCCCAGTTCCAGCCTGGGCCCCAGCGGCCATTGATGCCGGCGCCGCCCTCCCACCAGGTACTGGGTACGATGATGCTTTCTACATCATTGCGTTCCACGCCGTAAAAGGTCGGTGGTTCGTGGGTCTCGTTGAGGATGCCCACCGGGATCAGGAACAGACCCGCCCTGGCGTACAGGTCCTGGCGCAGGTCGAATTCGACGAATGCCTGTTCGATTTCCACCTCGCCTGGCGTATCGCCGCCGGAATCGGCTACGAAGGCGTGTTCGATTTCGACCTCCGAGTAAAAACGCGTCCTGTCATTGAGCTCGTGGCCGAAAAAAAGCACGAACCGGTGCAAGTCGAGCATGTCGACATCCTTGGACGGGTCTTTTGCATCCAGGTTGTTGTAGTGCAGTTCGCCGTAGCCCGCGATGGTTGTACGGCTGGTCTTGGCAGCCTCGGCAGGGGCCGCTTCGATGACTTCGGCGACCGCTTCGACCTTGGCATCGGTTGCCGAGGTTTTCTCCTGGGTCTGCGCGAGCTGACGTCTGAGGTCGTCGATCTGCTGCTGCATCGACTCGAGCTTTGCCAGCAGTTCGGCGTTGCTGACCTGCGCCTGGGCGCCCTGGGCGACGAGTAAAAATACCGTCGCGATCGTGGCAAATATCGTTCCCGGTTTGTTGATGAATCGCATTTGCTCTGACCTCTTTGGCAGTAAGGAAAATTGGAAAGGCGATCTTAGTGCAAATGAGAACGGTTCTCAACAAGGCCCATCAAAAAGTTTGATTGATCTTGATCTAGATCAAATGATTGTCCGGAAAGCGTTGGCAACGGTGGTGGGTAATAACGCGGAGCACGCATTTCAGGACGGCAATAACCGTTCCGCCGGAAACCCCGGTGAAAACCGGGTCACGCCGGCGGAATCCCCTGAAAGCAGGGAATAAAAGCTGGCAGCGCAATACTGCGCGGGCCGGTGTGTCAGTTACCGCGCGCGGGCACCACCAGTACAGGCAATTCCGATTTGCGGATGATGCCGGTCGAGACACTGCCGATCAGGACATCGTAGAACGCGTTATGTCCGTGCGTGCCGACGACGATCAACCCGGCGTTCAACCTGTCGGCTTCCGCAAGCGTCATCTCCACGGCCGGGCCACGCACCATCAATGCGTTGGCATCCAGACCGTCATCCTGCAGCTTTTCGACCAGCGCCTCAACGGCACTGCTCTCGAGCGGGAAATCCCTGGCGACCTTGTCGTGCCGGAAGTCCGGGCTGTCGGCAAAAGCGGCGTAATCGGCTTCCGTCTCGATGACATGCAGTACGTAAACGCTGGCCCCGGTGAGATCCGCAATACCGTGCGCGGCCTCGATGACTTTTTCAGATGCGGGGGACAGATCAACAGCGACGATAATATTCACAGAAATCCTCCTGCCGTTTTGTGGACAGCAACTCCGGTCCGTCATAATGGCCGGTGCGCCACGCATTTGCGCGTGGCATGGAAAGTTTAGCCCCCTCGTACCACCTTGCTCAAGGGTTAGCCTGTCCGGATACCCCCGCAGGCAGGGCAGAACCGGGTCAGATAAGCCCGTTCAACGGCCCCTGCAACCTCCGGTGTCAATGCCTGCTGAATAGATTGGACTTTGGCAAACAGGACTTTTATTCTTATGCACGCTTTTTACG
>JBFZEL010000367.1:0-5684 GCA_041306925.1 Lysobacterales bacterium | reverse complement strand
GCCAGGCACTAACGTTCCGGAACCAGGAATAACCGTCGGATCACAGCCATCGACATCGAAGCTCACGTGAAAGCCCGCCGTACCGTCGTTGACGATGTTCATTGCCTTACGGGCCACCTTGGCCATGCCGAGTTCGTCGATGTCCCGCATGGTGAAAACATGTATACCGGACTCGTGTATGATTTTTCTTTCGCCCATGTCGATGTCGCGGATACCGATCAAAACAACTTTTTTTGGATTCAACTTCGGACTAAAACCCAGGATGCCTGCCAACTCAGGGTCGCCACGGCCCAGCAGGTGGGCGAGCGGCATGCCGTGAATGTTGCCGCTGGGTGACACACCCGGGATGTTCATATCGCCATGGGCGTCAAACCAGATCAGACCCATGTCCTCGCCGCGCTCGCGAAAATACGCGCTAAGACCCGAGACGGTACCCATTGCTATGGAGTGATCGCCGCCTAGGACCAGTGGGAATACCCCATCTTGCATAAGTTCTTTTACACGGTGGGCGAGTTCCGTGCAGACACTCAATATCTGGGGTTTGTAACGAACCTTGTTGTCTTCAGGCGCCTGCGTTTCCATTGCAGGCACATAGATGTCTTCCTCTTGCTCGACCGTGTATCCCATGGCGCGTATGGCCGCTCCAAGACCCGCTATGCGCAGGGCGGACGGCCCCATGTCCGTGCCGCGCCGGCTTGCGCCCAGGTCCATCGGCACGCCGATAATCTTAATGATCTTGTCAGGTTTGAAATTCATGTTTTACTGCCATTGGTATGGGTTAAAGCCCGTTGAGTGACTGAGCCGACCTGTCCGGACCGTACCGCACAAAAGTGTCGCTCGCATTATAGCGCCCAAAGTGATTTTACAGTCATATGCAGTTAGTGGATCAAAACCCGGTGGTCCATCCCCAATTATCAGCGGGCCACTGCAGCGCGAAGTAAATTCAGGAGAGTAGGGTGGTGACCCCAGTCAGGACCGAAAACACTATTTGGGGTTTATCAGGCACCTGTCGGTACCGGGGTCAATAGCGGGTATTGTTAAAAAGTTTGTTTTCCGGTCAATCAGCTTTGCGTCCTCACTACGTGGCAAATGACCGGGTTTGTTGCGTGACCGTAACGCTTGTTTCCCGGCATAGCCATTACGCATAGGCGGGGTTCCAGGCTCTGAAATTCGCGTGATATGTATTTTAAGAAAATTATCTATCTATATGAAATATATATTTAAAATAAACTACATCAAGTATTGATTTTATCTATAAGCGACGCAGAACCCGACGCAGAAAACTGGCAAACAGTTTCGTTAAATCACAGTAAACTCTCCTGAACACAAAGCCTGCCTGGCCTTTATCGCGAACGCTGTGGTGTGCCGGTCTGAACTGTTGCGATCAGTTGATGCGGCCTTTCGATTCAATTTATCCGTATAGACATATCGTATTTAACATAATATACATTATACGCAATTTACTATGTCAGAAACTACAGGCAATAGAATTCTGCTCTGCCGGCCAGAAAGCTGAAAAACGAAATGGTTAATCGCCTCTGCCAGGCGGCGGCGTTCCAACCATGAGATATGCCAATGCGCTGGCTGATTCGACAGAAGCGTGTTGGTGCGCAGCATGACCTTGCATACGCGCCAACATCAGCGTGACGCTCAAGACAGCCAGCAAAATAAGTGCAGCGCCCAACAACTTCCGGGTCCACCTGTCGCTGAGCATGGCTGACAATAGCGGCGCAGCCAGGCTCATCCCGAACATCGACGGTAACGTCCCCACACCGAATGCGAACATGACGCTGGCCCCGGCCAAAGCCGAGCCAGCGGCTGAGGCAGTCAGGAGAACGCTATAAACCAGTCCGCAAGGCAGCAAGCCCCAGCACAGGCCAAGCAGTAAACGACCGCTGCCACCCGGTAAACTGCTTGCGCGGACTGCAAACGGCAGAACGAGTTTCCATACCTTTGCGCCTGCGCGTTCTATACCAGCAAGGGTTTGCCGGTTAAACAGAAATTGCACTCCGATCAGAAATATCATCACCGCGGTGACCAAACGCAGAATCATGCTCCATTTGGGCACATTCAACGCCTGCCCGACCCCTGCCAGGATCCAGGCCGAGACCAGACCCAGGATGACGTAGCACAGTATCCGGCCGAGGTTGAATAGCAACGCGGACACGGCGCTCGGTTTGGTTGCTGCGCCATCATGCCCGGACCCAGGTAAAGTTCCCAGCCCGGCGGCAATACCACCGCACATGCCAAAACAGTGGCCGCTGCCAAGTAAACCTACGAAAAAAACCGTAAATAAGGCTGATAGATCAACTGCCTGGATCATCGAACCTCCTTTTCCTCGGCATCGGAACGTGCGTCTACCACTGCGGGTGGCGGCTTCTGGTCGTCATCGAGCACGACGCTCCATCCATGTGTTTCAAGGTCGTCAAACTGGCCATGTTTAATGGCCCACAACAGGGCAAAAACCGCGATGGCCAAAAGCACAACGGCCAGGGGGATCAGGACATAGAGCATGCTCATGGCGTTACAAGTCCGGCTTGGGCGCGTGGAATCACTGGCGATTTTTTTCTCGCCAGGCGACCCGAATTCAACACCACCAGCAAAGAGCTCAGGGACATGCCCAGCGCAGCCATCCAGGGTACGATCATACCCGCGGCTGCAAACGGAACCGCACAAAGATTGTAGGCCAGCGCCCATGCCAGGTTTTGCCGAATGACCGACCTTGTCCGGTCTCCAGCAAGCAGTATATATTCTATGTATTGCAATGAGGTACCGGTTATTATGAAATCCGCCGTACTGTTGGCAAGCTCGCTGGCGCCGGAAACTGTCATGGATATATTTGCCATCGAAAGTACGGGTGCATCGTTGACGCCGTCACCTATCATCAGCACCTTTTTGCCATTCGCTTGCAGGGACTCGATGAATTCCATCTTCATACCCGGCGTCTGTTCGGCGTACCAAATTTCAATGCCGGTTCTGCTGGCCACCGAGGCCACCGCTTGCGGGTGATCACCGGAGAGTATGACCAAATCAAGCCCCCTGCTGCGCAGGAAATCCATGGTCTCACCGGCTGATTCCCTTAAGCCGTCGTCGAGATCAAACCGGGCGATCCACCCGGCTTGGTCCACAAGCCAAAGCCTTCCATATCCGCCCATAAGGTCTGTGACGTTGACATGGGTAAATGCTGCGTTCCCCAAACGGTAATTCTTGCCACCTACCCTGCCCTCTACGCCATTGTCGTGGATGACCAGGTCAGCAACCTCTTCCCGGTTGACACCGATGTCAGCAAAAGCCTTCGCGACCGGATGCGAGGAATCGGTTTCCAACAATGCCGCGATACGTAAGACGTCGTCAGTTTCGTATCCGTTGCGGTCCGGGTTTAGCACCGTGTTGACAACCGTCGGTGACCCGCTCGTCAAGGTGCCGGTCTTGTCAAACACGATGGTGTCGATGCTGCCGAGAATTTCGAGTGCTTCACTGCGCGTTAACAACAGCCCCTGCTCAAGCAGCGCACGGCCTGCGGACGCAATTGCCGCCGGCGTGGCCAAGGACAATGCACATGGGCAGCTGATGACCAGCACAGCAAGGATCGCCGGGAGCAACATCTCCATATCATGTTTCAGCCACCACAGGGCGGTCAGGACGGCTACCGTCAGGACCACGGCGACGAACCAGCCTGCATAGCGCTCCGAAAGTTGTGCGTAACGGCTTCGATGGGTTTGCGACTTCAACAACATCCGCCCCATGACAGAAACGGTAGAATCGTCCGGATCCCTGGAGACTTCAATTTCCACGGCCTGGGCACGGTTGATACTTCCGGCGATGACCGCGTCGCCAGGATGTTTTTTTACCGGCCTGGATTCGCCGGTCAACAGGGCTTCGTCGGCATCTGTCGAGCCCTTGATTACCAGGCCGTCGGCGGGGAACGTCTGCCCTGCCCTGACCCTGACCCGGTCCGCAATACGCAAATCAATGGCAGGCACCTGCTCTGACTGTCCATTGCGGACCAATTCGGCCCACTCCGGTAACAGGCGGGCAAGCGCCAGACCGGTTTGAAGATTGCGATGCCGTATAACCAGTTCGGCGTATCTGCCCAGGGAAAGGAAAAAGATAAACATGACCACCGAATCAAAATACACATGGCCATTGCCAGTTAGAAAGTTGCTGCAACTCATTATAAACGCTATGGAAATAGCCAGCGCAACCGGCACGTCCATGCCTATCCTGCGATGCGAAAGGCTGCGCCACGCACTCGTATAAAAACCCCGGCCCGAATACAGCAGTACCGGCGTGGTGACGATAAGGCTGATCCATTGCAAAAAGCGCTCGAACCCTTCCGAAATACCCATCGCGTCACCCGCGTAAAGACCCGCGGCATACATCATCACCTGCATCATTCCCAGACCGGCGACGCCCAGGCGCTTAAGGGCATCACGACGCTCGTGTTGCCTGCCCATGGATTCTGCGCTGGCAAGCGGCAGATGCGGTCGGTCGCCTACCCCGGCCAGGATGCCGGCAATCCTGCTCAGGCGCAGCTTTGCGGGTTGCCAGTTGATGCGGACAAAGCCGGTGGCCACGTCCACCTGGACCTGGTCTATACCTTCGCGCGCTTCCAGTTGACTCCTGATCAACCACGCACAGGCGGCGCAACGGATGCCCTCGACCTGGAGCAATAACTCGTTGCGGCCATCTTTTAGCGGGCTTCCCCATAGCGAATGACGTTCATCGTAGCGCTTCCAGGCATCCTCGATACTCAGGTCCTCCAGTGCGGGTCTGAGGGCCGTCTCGGTGCGGAATTGATAGTAACTCGCCTGTCCGGACTTCAGGATCAGGTTGGCAACGGCTTCACATCCGCTGCAGCATACCGCCTGCAACTGGCCTTGAACTTCAACACTGAGGTTGCAGACGGGTGGGACGGGCTGTCCGCAGTGGAAACACGACCGTGCTTTTACAGTCATGCCCGGGAAGCCCCTGATCCGGAAATTGTCAACACTGTGCGGATGCCCTCGCGGACGCGGCTTGTTTTCCGCAAGCCAAGCTTGCATTTTCGCCCATGCAACCACTGTCCAGCACGCTCAATGCTGCAATAAAATGACCGGCGTCGATGGGTCACGGTACTAGTCCGATTTGAGATCAGAACCGCCCGCTTCTGCAGCTTGTTGTTCCTGCACAGCTGGCTGTGCTTTCAACTCACTCTTTAACTGCAGGTACTCGTCCTCGGTCACCACCAGGTGGTCGGGATGACTGACCGCCAGCCACAAGCTGACAAAACTGGCAATGACCGCCGCGGTTGGCAGGGCGATAATGAACCAGGGCCAGAACTGCCTGTACCACGGTGTAAGCTGTTCCGGTGCCCTCACGGCAGGTTGCTGGTGTTGTTGCAAGTTCATAAGCTCTCGAAGACCGCTTAGTCAAAAGGCATCAGGAAACGGGCGCTGACAGTGCGTTCGATGACAGGCTCGTCCAGGGTTGAAAATCGCACGTCAACTTCCATGGAACCGCGACCGGCGTTCTTGGGCGCCTGGATTCGCACGATGAAATTGCCAACCTCCTCCGCTTGTAGTTCAGGCTCGGGAGAGACGAACAGCGTCATGTTTTCATTGTTCAGGACTTCAATCTTATATCGATGTGGTTTGCTGTCCATGTTGATCAGTTTGAGGGTGTAGACATTTTCAATCATCTCG
>JBFZEL010000366.1:0-3227 GCA_041306925.1 Lysobacterales bacterium | reverse complement strand
AGTAAAAGCGGGTAACAACGCTTCTGGAACGGTTTTCAAGCCGTAACCGGTCCGCTTTGATTTGCCATGTTGTGCCCGGCTTCAAATTGAAGCCGGGTGAGTTTGAAGCCAGGTCAGTGCTTAATCACCGAAATGGTATGACCGCAAATATCCGGCAAGGTATCCAGCAGGTCATCCAGCGCCTTGGAAACCGGCGCGGATAGGCCTTTGCCATCACTGGTATCGGCCGGTTGGACCGCCAGCAGGGCGATACGCGCGTGGGTCCTGGCTTGCATGTATTCGGCCAGCATCCTGAGTGATCCGGCGTGGGTGGAAACACCCGAATAGGCGACCTGGTCCGGGTATAACAACCTGACCTCGCCTGGTTCACCGCCAAAATCCGTGGCATCGACCATCAGGATGGTGTCCGGATGCTTGTGCGCTGCAGTTTCTATGTAGTCCTCCGGGATGATACCCGCATCGATGACGTCGTAGTCCGGCCGGGATTCGATCGCTTCCGCGAGATAGGGTCCGACCGCATCATCGTGGTGGTAGCGGTTGCCTATGCCCAGCAGGCAGACACGTCCGGCAATAAAATGGTCCAATTGGTCTCTCAGTTGCTTGTCCATAGTTTCATTCCTATGCAGTGGTTCAGATCAGATTCAATTCCAGGGGTGTTCAGGTAGCCTGGCATAAAGGTTAAACCTATCAGGCGGCAGCAGCCGTCCGGCGTTTGCATTTCGGGCATTGGATCGCCATGCGATCGGCCCGTAGCGTGAGGTCTGACGGATTTTTGACCCCCGCTTCCACGTAACCCAGGCGCTTTCCGCTAAACATGGCCAGGGTGGGGTTGGCGAAACTCATGGGGCCGAGCCGTTCGGCCAGCCAGTACAACTGGTCAGCCGGCGCCAGTAACTCGCCGCAGACCTCGCACAACACCAGTTCTTTCTCGACGCGCTCCTCGAAGTCCGCAGGTGCAAAACCTGCGTAATCCCACTCGTGGCTCATGCGGATACCCTTTTGCGTCGGGCAATAGCGCTCGCATTGACCACACACGATACAGGCGTCCAGGTGCTGCACCAGGATGCGTCTGGGCGGTGAACTTTCGAGGTCGTCGAGCACGTCGATACATTTTGACGGGCACACCTGGGCGCAGGCGCCACAACCGGTACAGCCATCCGCATTGAAACGCGGACGGCCGCGGAAGGCGTCCTGCGGCACGAATGGCTCGGCCGGAAAACGGGTCGTGAATGCAGGTGAGAAAACCGCCCGGAGCGCCTGTTTCAAAATCCTGGGTTGCATGAATGCGGGTAGTCTCATCTGACTGGCTCCTCGTTATCCCATGCCTCGTTATCCTTGGCGCCCTCGTGGTCTTCTGCATAGCGGTCGATGACGCTCACATCGGCCAACGGCACGCCTGAACGGTGGGCTGCGCGCGCCAGCGCATGCGCAGCCGTGGAGGACGTGATCAATAAAAACAGGATGCAGAGCAACCCCTTGATGACACCCGCCGTGGTTCCAAGCCATACCATGGCCCCGAGCAGGCAAAGGGTCGTGCCCAGCACCACGCATTTTGTGGACGCCTGGATGCGGTTGTAGACATCCGGCAGACGCACCAGGCCGATGCAACCCAGCAGGTCGAAAGCCACACCGGTCGCGAAAAGTATTAATCCGATGATTTCATTCATTGAGACGCTTCCCCACCAGGTACTTGGCCAGTGCCAATGTGCCTACGAAGCTTACCAGCGCCCACACCAGGGCGATGTCCAGCAGGTAGACCTTGCCGGACACGGCGGTGATGATGGCGACAAACCCAACCACGACGGTGCCGAGAATATCGATGGCGACCATCCGGTCCGCCGCCGTCGGGCCATTGGAGATGCGGTAAAGACACATGGCGCAGCAGATCAGCAGACCCAAAATGAATAGCGGAACCAGGTATTCTGTTGTCATCATGCTGCTCACCTATTCAAAGATTCTCTTGATAAACCACTCGAAGCGGCGCAATACCTGTCTTGCGGCCTGCTCTTCATCAAAACTCAGCACATTGATCCAGTGGACATAGAAAACGCCGTCTTCGGTCACGTCAATCGTCAGCGTGCCCGGGGTCAGGGTGATGCAGTTGGCGAGCACGGAGCGAGCGGTTTCGGTCTTCAGGACACTCCTGATTTTCACAATGCCAGGTCTGATCGGCATACGCGGGTGCAGTATGCGGTAGCTGACATCCAGACCGCCTTTGAGCACGTAGTAGCTAAACACAAACGTGAATGTGAAAAGCCAGAACCAGCTGCGCGGGTTCACCAGGCGGATGAAACCGACGCGGATTATCTCGTGCATCACCAGCGCGACGAAGGCGGCCACCAGTAAACCGACAACGATGTCGCCGGTGAGCAGGCGGCCATCGACGGGTGATACCGGCCACGCCAGCATCAGCCAGAAGACAAAAGAGATAACAAATAAAACCAGGCGCTCAAGCAGGGGTTTGTGTTTGAATGAATTGACCGAACTTGGCACTTCCAATCCTTTCATTTCCAATCCTTTCATTGCCAATACTTTTATTGCCAATACTTTTATTGGGAGTTGCTTCAATTCCCGAAAATACCGGCTGTCAAAACCTGCGCGGCGGCGCCGACCAGCCACGGCTCACGCAGCCCGGTGAAAACTGCAAACGACAGTGCGATACAGCCCATGGCCAGCAGGATCATGGCCAGCGCCATCATCGGCGGTTCCCGTCGCAGACCTTGCAATGCTTCCGGTAAAACCGCAAAAAAAGCCATGCGCTGCACTTTCAACTGGTAGGCGAGGGTTACGATGCTGACCAGTACCGCAGCCGCCGCGAAAGCGTAGTAGCCACTCTCGATACAGGCCAGCACGATGATCAGCTTGCTCCAGAAACCACTGAAGGGCGGTATCCCTGCGATCGACATGGAGCCGACCAGCGAAGTGGCGGCGGTCACCGGCAGCTTGCGGTCCAGACCGCCCAGGTGCTTCAGATTGCGCGTACCGGTTGCGTACTCCACCGCGCCGGCGTTGAGGAACAGCAACGACTTGAAGAACGCGTGGTTGACCAGGTGGTAGAGCCCACCGGCAATACCCAGCGGGGTGCCGAGGCCGAGCCCGAGAACCATGAAACCTACCTGTGAAATACTGCTGTAGGCGAACAGCCGCTTGATATCTTTTTGTCCGACGGCCAGCAAGCCGCCGGCCACCATCGACAGCAGGCCGAGCCAGCGCAACAGGCCGAGTTC
>JBFZEL010000365.1:0-3170 GCA_041306925.1 Lysobacterales bacterium | reverse complement strand
GGGACCGCCGTTCCAGTTCATGGACCGGGTCACCGCGGTGCGTGGCGAGCCGTGGCAGATGATCCCCGGGGCCATGGCCGAGGCCCAATACGACCTGCCTGCCGACGCATGGTTTTTTGCCGCCGAGCGCCAGGTGCACATGCCTTTTTCCGTCCTGCTGGAAACGGCCCTGCAACCCTGTGGTTGGCTGGCCGCCTACGTGGGCTCAGCCCTGACCAGTCCGGTTGACATCTCCTTCCGCAATCTGGGGGGCACCGCAGTACCGCATCGGCCGGTGACTCCGGACAGCGGCACCCTGACTGCCATCGCCACCATGAAGAAGGTGGCAACCAGCGGCGGCATGATCATTCAGGAGTTCGATTTCAGTGTGGCGGACCGTCAGGGCGTCGTCTATCAGGGGGAGACCATGTTCGGCTTCTTCTCCAAGCAAGCCCTGGCCAATCAGCTCGGGATTCGCGATGCCAATCCCTATCAGCCGACTGCAGCCGAGATTGAACGGGGTCAGACCCTGCCATATCCTGTAATCGCGCCATTCCCGGAACAGCAACTGCGCATGATCGATCGGATCGAGACGTTTGTTGCTGACGGTGGCCCGTGCGGCTTGGGCTACATTCGCGGCAGCAAGGAGGTGAATCCCGATGAATGGTTCTTCAAGGCCCACTTTTACGAGGATCCGGTCATGCCCGGTTCTCTGGGGCTGGAGTCGTTCATCCAGTTGGTCAAATTCACGGCGATTGAACGCTGGGGATGGCGTGACGGCGGAGTCCTCTCAGCCATGGCGCCGGGGCGCAGACACCGCTGGCTGTATCGCGGCCAGGTCGTGCCCGGCAATAGCCGGGTAACGGTGAGCGCATGGATTACCGCCGTGGATGAACGGCAACGCCTTCTCACCGCGGATGGTTTTCTGGCCGTGGACGGCAAGCTCATTTACCAGATGAATGATTTTACCGTAAAGCTGGAGTCGTAAATGAAATACAACAAAGTTACCATTGAGGCCCTTGGCTATGAAATGGCGCCGGTTGTTGTCACATCAGCAGAGCTGGAGGCCCGGCTTGAACCGTTATACCGTTACCTGCGCATAGCTCCTGGCCAGCTTCAGGCTCTGACCGGAATCCGCGAGCGCCGCTGGTGGGAACCGGGCTATCCGCTTTCCAATGGCGCAATCGCCGCGGCCAGGAAAGTCCTCCTGTCCACAGGGATTTCCCCTGAGGATATCGGGGTGCTGATCTACGCCGGAGTCTGCCGGGAGCAGTTCGAGCCGGCCACCGCCTGTCGGGTTGCGGCAAAGCTGGGCATCGGCGGTCAGACTGCCGTATTCGACCTGTCCAATGCCTGTCTCGGCGTACTGAACGGCATTCTTAACGTTGCCAACCGGATTGAACTTGGGCAGATCAAGGCCGGCCTGGTTGTCTCCTGCGAGAGTGCTCGGGAAATCAACGACATCATGATTGCCAGCATGCTTGAGGAACGAACCATGCAACATTTTGCCGCTTCGCTGGCAACCCTGACCGGAGGCTCCGGGGCGGTGGCGATCCTGTTGACCGACGGAACCTTCACCGGCTCTTCCAGGCGGCAACTTCTCGGTGGCATCACCCAGGCGGCCCCCGAACATTACCGACTGTGCCACTGGGGGCTGATCCCGGACGGCAAGGGTGGATACGTCCAGTCTATGTCGACGGACGGTGTCAATGTCATGAACTACGGGGTTGAGCTGGGGCGCCGTACCTGGGAGGGCTTTCTACCGAAGGTCGGCTGGAAGACGGAGGAAGTTGACCGGGTCATCTGCCACCAGGTCGGTTCCGCCCATCAGAGCGCAATTCTCAAGTCCCTGGACATCCCTCCGGAGAAAGATTTCACCACCTTTGAATTCCTCGGCAATATGGGGACAGTTTCCCTACCGCTGACAGCAGCGATTGCTGATGAACGCGATATTCTGAAAGCCGGTGAGAAGGTGGCTTTTCTCGGGATCGGCAGCGGATTGAACTGTCTCATGCTGGGGCTGGAATGGTAACAGCGGCTGCGCTTGCCAAAGAATATCCCTTCACCGGAAAACGCTGCGACCTGAAGGGGCTTTCGCTCCACTATCTGGACGAAGGGCGTGGGCAGCCGGTGGTGATGGTGCACGGCAACCCTTCCTGGTCATTTTATTACCGCAACCTCGTCCTGGCGTTACGGGACCACTATCGCTGCGTTGTCCCTGACCATATCGGCTGCGGGCTCTCGGAAAAACCGGGAGATGATCGCTACGACTACACCCTGTCACGCAGGGTTGATGATCTGGAGCAGTTATTGGAACATCTGCAAATCAGGGAGGACATAACCCTGGTCGTGCATGACTGGGGTGGCATGATCGGCATGGCTCATGCTGTCCGCCATCCGGAGAGGAGCAAACGCCTGATCATTCTGAACACCGGCGCCTTTCACCTGCCGCAACACAAACGACTGCCCCTGGCTCTGCGCATCTGTCGCGACAGTGTCATCGGCGCCCTGCTGGTGCGCGGCTTCAATCTTTTTAGTCTGGCCGCTTCATACGTGGGCTGCAAGCGCCAGCCGATGCCGGCGGAATTGCGGGCACTGTACCAATTTCCTTACGACTCCTGGCAGAACCGCATTGCCACCCTGCGTTTTGTTCAGGATATCCCGCTCTCCCCCGCTGACCGTGCCTACACCCTGGTCAGCAGCGTAGCGGACGGGATCGGTCAGTTTGCCAGGCTGCCGATCTTGATCTGCTGGGGTGAACTGGATTTCGTCTTCGATCAGCATTTCCTTGGCGAGTGGCAGCAACGCTTTCCAGATGCCGAAGTTCACCGGTTTGCCGATTGCGGGCACTACATTCTTGAAGATGCCGGCACGGAGATCATACCTTTGATTTCTGCTTTTCTGGCCCGCACGGACCCTGCTCGATGACGTGTGCCGACATCGTCAACATCTCCCGCCCGCTCACCGAAATGGCCCGGCTCCAGCCGGACACCCCCGCCATCATCTTTCCCCAGGCACAGTGCAGCCTGACCTTCCGGGAGCTTGAACAGGAAAGCCAGCGCATTGCCAGGGGCTGCCAACGCATCGGCTTTTCCCGCGGAATGCGAGTCGCGCTGCTGGTTCCTCCCTCCCCGGCGCTGTTTGCCATTACTTTTGCGCTGTTCAATATCGGAGCCATACCGGTGTTCATC
>JBFZEL010000364.1:0-5811 GCA_041306925.1 Lysobacterales bacterium | reverse complement strand
GGAGCACGCCAGCAGCAGCAACAGGTGAATCTCGACCTGCAGCGCCATTCCGGCCAGCATGGCCATGCCCGCAGCGGCCACCAGGAAAATGGAGCCCGACAAGCCGTCCATGCCGTCGATCATGTTGAAGGAGTTGATAACTCCGAGGGCGGCAAAAATGCTAACAGGAATGCTCAGCCAGCCCAGGGTCAATGGGCTGTCCCAAAACAATCGCCCGAAATCGTCCAGGCGCACATCGGCGTACACGATGATGACCATGCACGCAACGATCTGCACCAGGAAACGAATCAGGATGGAAAGCGGGCGATAGTCGTCGATCAGCCCAACCGCAAACATCAAAAAGCCGCCCAGCGCCAGGCCCTGCACAAATGGATTATCCTGATACAGGAACACCATCATCAGCCCGAACGTAATCAGAAGGGCGGGACCGCCAGCCAAAGGGGTAGGGTGTTCATGCACCTTACGCTCACCCGGATGATCCACCAGGCCGATCCGGCGCACCAACGGTATCAGGCCAAGGCAGAGACCCGCAGCGACCAGCAATGAAATGAGCATCAAGGTCACCATGCAGAAATTCAGTCCCCGGCTATCCTGGTTTATCCAGCGATGAGTAAGATTGCGCGCATGCCACGCCCATAACAAGGACGTAGAGCATCGCAGTGGCAGGGATCTGCAGGCCGAAGTCCACCATTGCATGGACCGCGACCAGCACGGTGGCCGCAACGCCGGTTGCAGGGAAGACCCAATCGCGCCGCCGCGCCGCCAGCCCCCTCATGCAGGTCAGCGCCAGTCCCAGAACCGCCGCGAACAGGCACAGCGCCGCAGGCAGTCCCAGTTCGAACAGGTTTTCCAGAAAGGTATTGTGTGCACGGCTTACCAGCAGGGTGATCTCTTCACCCTTGTACAGCTTGAACGCGTCTTCAAACGTGCCATAACCGAAACCCAGCAGCGGGTTGTCGGTCAACCCGGGGACGATCTGACGAAAAATAACCGTACGCAACTCCGACCCCATATCGGTCCGGTCGATGCGCTGCAGCAGAATTTCATTACTGATGAAGAACGCGACCATGGATACCGCCAGGGCCGACAGCACGATGGCCCGGGCCCGGATGCTGACGGTGCGCTGCTTGCGGTCAATCAACAACAGCAGGACGAAACCGCCACAAACCGTGGCGACGAAACCGCCGCGCGAATGGGTGGAGATCAGGGCGGAAACCATCAGGATCAGCCCGGCCAGGGGCGCCCAGGCACGCGCCATGAAAAGGTCGAAGCGCTTTTGCCGGCTCTGCATGGACAGCATCGGGTAGCGCGGCGGCCGCAACATATGGTCGAAAAAAGCCGCTATGGCGCAGATGACGGCAATACCCAGCCAGTTGGCGAAGTGGTTGCGATTGAGGAAGGTGGCGCGCACGTCGCGGCCATAGGCGTCGTCCTGGTACCAGCCGAATTCACGCAGGAAGCCCCAGTAGGAAAGCAGGCCGTAGACGGAATAGATAACGGCGGCGATGAATATCCAGCGGAAGGCTTTTTGCGCGATCAACCGGTCGCGGGCCAGCTGATAGGCCAGGAAAAACACCAGGCCGTAGGTCGTGAGGCGCATGACGGCCGTGTAATTATCCTCGGGCGCTACCGAAATGGCCCCCGGCAACGGCGTGCCAAGTGCCGAAGACGCCAGCTCCCACACCGGGTGTTTCCAGCCATCCGGCATCCATGGTTGTGCCTGCAGCCAGGCCCAGGCCAGCGCCAGCAGGAACAGCAGTGGGATCAGCGGATGCAAACCGGTGAACAGGCGTCGCCGGCTGAGCACCGCGCCGAGCAACCAGGCTAGGACCATAAGCGCGGTCAGGAAAGCGAGCAGGCTCCAGGACCAGGCGCGGTTGCTGGCCAGCGGTATCGGGCTGAGCAATACGAGCAGGGCCAGCGGGAAGAAGGTCGCTTTGTCGAGCCACCGCGCCATCCTCTACTCCTTCACCTGTTCCTGGACTTTTCCGAATTGACGGATCCAGAGTTCATCGGCTTTTTGTATGGCCGGTGGAAAGGCATCGCGAGCGCTGCGGGCGGCGTCCAGTTGTGCGTAATTTCCCTGCAAAAGGATGTACAGCGTCCGGCTGTTGCCTGGCGTGGTGTAGATGGCTAAAGGGGCCAGTTGGTCGTAACCCTGGACCAGGGCTTCCAGCTTTTCGCGGCTGCTAAGGGCTATGACCTGCAGTGTGTAGTGATTGGGGTTTTGGGCCAGGATCCAGGATTCGTCGAGGATTGTGGAATCCCTGGTTTCCGCAGGTTCGGTTTCTGCAGGTTCGGTTTCTGCGGCCAATAGTCTTTGCAGCGCCTCTTCCGCAGCCTCGTCGCCCTGGGCGGAGGCGGCGGCCAGGTATTGCCTGGCCATGGTGGTATCCCTCTCGGTGCCCCAGCCGAACAGGTAGAAAATCCCCAGGTTGTATTGACCGTCGATGTCGCCCTGGCGGGCGGCCTTGCCATAGTAATCGAATGCCTTGTTGTAATCCCGCGGCACCACGCTGCCAGCGGTGTAAAGGTAGCCGAGTTTGGCCTGTGCGCCGGCGTGGTTCATGCCGGCTGCCTTGAGCAGCCAGTCGTATGCCTGTTGGTAATTCTGCGGAGCCCCCAGTCCCTCCCAGTACAGCATGGCGATGGCGTAGTGGGTCTCGGCGTAAATGGCCGGGTTTTCAGCGAGCGGGGAACCGGCGGCAACGGCCTGCCATTGTTCCATTGCAGTGTTGTAATTACCTGCGGTGTAGGCGTCCAGGCCGGCCTGGTAGTCGGCTGCTGCCGGTATGCTGAGCAGCAGGAGCAGCCCGCATGTCACGGCCTTGCGCCGCGCCGGCGGATATTCCGGTCGTGCCGGTTCGCGGCCGGCGCGCCGGAACTTATCGAACACCGCCAGCAAGGCTTGCTTCCATTTCGCGCACCACGCCGCTATCCGTGCCAATCAACAGGGATGACACCCTGCGAAAATCAAGACTGCCCTGTTGCAACGCCATGATCACGCTCTTTTGTTGTAACCGCCAGGCCAGCAGCGTCTGGTCCCGCAGCAGGCCGCGGGCCTCTTCGTCTAGCTGGCCGAGCCGGGAATAGCCCAGCTGCAGACGGGAAATCATCAGGGCCGTTGCGTCCCGGCCGGTGTAAACCGACAGCTTGAACGCATCGCTGATGCCGATGTCCCGGAAGGAAAGCCATCCAAGGGCGAGTGCGCGGTACAACCAGGTACGCGGTTGAATCGGGGCCAGTTCAAGTGACCGGCGGGTGGCCTCGACCGACCGCTCGAAACTCTCCCGCTGCAGGTACAGGGGCTGGGACCCGTCCCCACCTTGCAGGTAATAAAGCAGGCTCAGGCCATTCCAGTAATGTTGGTGCTCGTGCAGCGCCAGGCTTTCGAGCGCTTTGTGCTGAAGTGACTCGCGCGACCCGGCGGGCAATTCACCATTCAGGTAATAGCTGTCGATGGCCGCATCCACCGGCAGGTAATGCAGGGCGGCGCGCAGGCGCGGCCAGGACATCGTGAGCAGAACCGCAGCCAGGAGCGCCACCAGGACGAAGCAGATGGTTTGCCTGGCCAGACCCGAAGCCGGCTCAACCCTCGTAGTACTGCCCATAACGGCCATAATGGTAATAGTATCCGGAATCGCCGTACCCCAATTGGCCGTAACGTTTCAGATCAACGCTCTGCAGCACCACACCGGCGATTTCCGTGCCGCTGCTGCGCAGGATTTTCAGCGCCGCTTTTACGACTTTGACCGGGGTCTTGTTCCAGCGGATCACGAACAGGGTCTTGTCCGCGATGCGGCCGATCAGCCGCGCGTCCGCCACCGCCATCACGGGTGGTGAATCGAAGATCACGAAATCCGCGCTTTCACGCAGGAGTTCGGTGATTTGCTTCATCCGTTGTGAAGAAAAAATGTCCGTTGCGTTGACAAATTTTGCCGAGCCCGGTGGCATGATCAATAAATTGCTGCGTGGATCTTTCACCAGGAAGTCCATTGGCACGGCGCTGTGGTCGAGCACAAAATCGGTCAGTCCCTTCCCATGGGTCTTCAGACCCAGCTTCTTTTCAACTGAAGAACGGCGAAGGTCGGCGTCTACAAGTATGACTTTCTGATCCCTTTGCGCCAACAGACGCGCCATTGACAGCGCCAGTGAGGTTTTACCTTCCTCCGGCACGGAAGAAGTCACCTGGATGACGCGCGGCTCGCGGTCGGGAGCAGTCAGCGACAGCGATACTTTCAGCGTGTTCAGCGCCTCCACGAAGCTCGACTGAGGTTGGTCCAGCGGCTTGTCGTGTACCGCTACCTTGTTAGTCGACAGCGGAATAATACCCAGGACGTGCAGGCCCAGCTGCCTCTCCACTTGCTCGGGGTTGGTAATGCCCGGATTCAAGGCTTCCAGGCCCAGGACCAGCAAAACGGCAACCACAAAGCCGCCGAAGGTGATCATCATCGTCAGCCGCCGGACGTTGGGGTAGACCGGTGACGAGGGGACCTGTGCTTTGGACAGCACGCGCGCCCCGGATTCGCTCATGCCCTCCGAGGCACTGGTCTGCTTGAACTGCTCGAGAAAGGTTTCAAACAGGGCCCGGCTGGCCGCTGCTTCGCGTTCCAGCGCGCGCAACTGTATCGACTCGCGGCTCTGTTCGCTGGTCGCCTGCTGCGCCTGGCGCAAAGAGGCTTCCAGGCTGTCTTCGCGGGCACGCGCAAATTCCAGGTCGCTTTGCAGGCTGGTTTCGATTTTCCCGAGTTCCTCGTCGATGCGCTGTTGAATCTGCTCGAATTCGGCACGGGCCTGCAGCATGCGCGGGTGCTTTTGGCCGTACTCGGCCGCCAGTTCGGAAAGTTCCTGCTGAGCCGCCAGTTCCTGCGTCCTCAACTGGCTCAATACGTCGGAATCCAGCAGGCGCATGGCCGCCTCGGCGCCCGCTTCGTCCTGTTGCGCCAGTTGCCGGACCTGGCGCAGATGGACCTCGGCCTCGGTGCGCTCGGCCCGGGCGATGATCAGCTCACTGTTCAAACGTGACACCTGTTCGGTAAGCAGATCAGTGCCGCCCGCCTCGGTGAGCCCGTGTTCGCTCCGATACAGTTCCACAGCCTTTTCGGCGTCTTCCACTTCCTGGCGCAGGTCGGCCAGTTGTTCACTGAGCCACTTGGTGGCCTTTTCGGTGGCCTCGTACTTGGCCTGTAGTGTCGAGATGATATAGGACTCCGGCATTTCATTGGCGATCAGGGCGGAAATCCGGGGGTTGGTCGATAAGTACCCGATGACGATAACGTTGGACCCTTCGAGATTGGAGATTTCCAGGCCGCCCATCAGGATGGCGGCAGCGGTTTCACGCTGACGCTGCGCGCGGTCGCGCTCTATGGCATCATCCATGCCCCCCTTTTGCGGTTCCCGGTT
Organism: Lysobacterales bacterium; assembly: GCA_041306925.1. Lineage (GTDB taxonomy): Bacteria > Pseudomonadota > Gammaproteobacteria > Xanthomonadales > SZUA-36 > SZUA-36. The sequence continues at coordinate 408 of JBFZEL010000364.1, read as the reverse complement.
CATGGCCGCCTTGAACGTGTCTTTCCAACTATCGGGAACCCACTCGCGCGGCCGGAACCAGTCGAACAGCCCGGGCTCCTTCGCTACAGCCAACCCGGGATTGAACTCGGGGTAACTCAACAGGTCCAGGCGCTCGACGACCTTCTCCGCCATATTACGGGACTTCAGCACCTGGATTTCATCCGGCGCCTGCATGCGGGCGTAATACGCCATCCACGCGGTTTCGGGAGACATCCCCGACATCGATGACGACCCGATCATCATGGACGACTGCGCCCGGTAAACCGGTGTTTGCTGGTTGGCCCAGACCCAGCCGGCGATACCCACAAGCAGTGTTATCGTGATGACTGTCCACTTGCGGTACCACAGCACCTGCGCATATTCGAGGAAAGGCAGAGACTCTTCATC
>JBFZEL010000363.1:0-3957 GCA_041306925.1 Lysobacterales bacterium | reverse complement strand
CATTTACCGGAGTAACGTTGGTTACTCCGGTAAATGTACCTGACCCCTTTAGGGGAATGTGGGGTCAGAGTAAAGTGCCAGGGTCAATTGACTCTGGCACTTTACTCTGACCTCGGCTTTCCCGCGGCTTTCCCTGACCCCGGCTTTCCCGGCTTTCGGCTCTGACCCCGGCTTTGCTGGTTCAATACGGTCCGAGCGTATCGGCGATCCATTTCTCCATGACCTTGACCACTTCGTGATAGGCGTCGATATCGCCGCGCGCTTCGAGGCTCAGGATCTTGTAATCGTCGCCGCCAAATGTACAGAAAGTAGCGATCCTGACTTTGGGCCGCGGTTCATTCTTGACTTCGTAAAAGTTCTGTCTTCTGCGCCAGCGCAGGTCCAGCTTGGCATACTGCTCATCGGTCAATGGGAAATCAACCCAAAACGAGCGCATTTTCGGACTGTACATCTTGCCTTTTCCTTATTGTTGTTCCGGTTCACCCATAATGCGGGTAAACCGGTTGGTACATGTAGGCGCGGATGACGGCCATCAGGTCCTCGGGTTCCTCGGTCTCGGCAAGCCCGTTCCTGAAGGCGATTTTGGCGACATCATAGGCAATCTTTGCCGAGACCTCGCGGATACGCGACAAGCGCGGATAGATACAGCCGGTTTCAAGATCGTGCTCACTGACCTGTTGTGCCAGGGCGTGTGATGCGGCGAGAAACATCTCATCGGTCACCCTGCGGCTGCGACTGACGATCGCGCCCAGGCCGACAGCCGGGAAGATATACACATTGTTGCCCTGTCCGGGAACATGCGTTTTGTTGCTTAACTTCACCGGATCAAAGGGGCTGCCACTGGCGAAAATGGCCCGGCCTTTGCTAAAGCGATAGGCCTGCTCAGCGGTGCATTCGGCTTTTGAGGTCGGGTTTGACAAGGCAAAGATGATCGGCCGTTTGTTGATCTCGGCCATGGCTTCGATGATCTCCTGGGTAAAAGTGCCGGGCTGGCCGGAGAGTCCCAGGATCACCGTGGGTTTCAGTATTTTCACGGCTTCGAGGAAATTGCCAACCGGTTCCAGGTCGCGGGCATAGCGCTGCTTGTGATGCTCGAGGTTGGCGCGCTTCGATGTCAACAGGCCCTTGGTATCGACAAAGTTGCAATGTTCACGGGCTTTGTCAACGGGCATGCCTTCCTCGACCAGTGCCGCGACAAATGCGTCGGCGGTGCCAATCCCGGCTTCACCCGCACCGAGAAACAACAGGCGCTGATCCGACAGCTTTTCACCGGTGATGCGCAGCGCGCTGATAATGCCGGCCAGTGCGACCGAACCGGTGCCCTGGATGTCGTCGTTGAAACAACAGACCTTGTCACGGTATTTTTCCAGAAAGCGGAAGGCGTTGGTGTTGCCGAAGTCCTCGAACTGGATCAGCACGCCAGGGAAAATCTCCTGCGCGGCCTGGACAAATTCATCCAGCAGTTCATCATACTTTTCACCGCGTTCACGACGCTGTTCCAGACCGTTGTAGAGCGGGTCATTCAACAGGGCCTCGTTGTTGGTGCCCACATCCAGCATGACCGGCAGGCATTCTGTCGGGGGGATGCCCGCACAGGCGGTGTACAGCGACAGTTTGCCGATCGGGATACCCATGCCGTCCGCGCCCAGGTCACCCAGGCCTAGGATACGCTCGCCATCGGTAATGACGATGATGCGGGCATTCTTGTGCGGCCAGTTATGCAGGATTTCCTTGACGTTACCACGGTCTTTCGATGAAACATAAAAACCCCTGGGTCTGCGGAAAATATGCCGGAATGCCTGGCACGCCGCGCCCACTGTTGGGGTATAGATCAACGGCATCATTTCTGCGATGTTGTTCATCACCACCCGATAGAAAAGCGTTTCGTTACGGTCCTGCAGTGAAACCATGTACAGGTAACGGTCAAGGGCGCTTGGCTTGTCGCGGACATTGTTGAGAACGCGCAGTTCCTGCTCGGCAATGGTGTGAACACGCGGGGGCAACAGACCGGTAAGGTTCAATGCCTTGCGGTCGGCGTCTGTAAAAGCAGTGCCTTTGTTCCTGATGGGGTCATGCAGAATTTTTACGCCGTGGTGCAGGCTGGGCGATTGATCATCATTCATGGTTCTGTCCTGTGATTTTAGCAAGCATGGGACTTCCCGAATTCCGAATTCATGGACCTGATGGACAGGCGGGATTCATCCTCATTGGCAGGGTAAATGATACCACCAAAAGCCGTTTACCAATGACGCCCGGACCGATGAAGCCATCCTAATTGATCTGGGTCAATCAGGGCCATGAGAGACTTGCGTTTCGGAGGTTAAGTAATTGAATTAATGTTAAAATCGATGTCCTGAAAAAAGACTTTATGTGACTTTTTATTCGCCGTAAAAACAGTAACATACGTGTCTTTTCCATGAGCACGTCCTATGGGAGTACGCCTGGAATATCAAACATTCGCTGAAATTGGATAGCGCTCGTGGATTTCCTGAATCCAGGCTGATTTTCGAGATCTGCTGAGCCTATTAAATGTTTGCGGTTCGTCTACCGCTTCGCGCATTGAGGAGACAGTACGAATGACACATTCAGTTTCAAATAAGAAGGGTTGGCTGGTCACTTTATCGGGTACCGGCATCAACCTCGCCCTCGGCGTTCTCTACACCTGGTCGGTCATCAAGTCAGCGATTCCCGAGGACTGGGGCTGGACCGCCGCCCAGAAATCCGATCCTTATGCAATCGCCTGTTTCGTGTTTGCCATTACCATGATCCCGGCAGGGCGTTTGCAGGACCGGATCGGCCCCCGCTGGGTAGCGACCATCGGCGGCGTGGCGGTCGCGCTCGGTTGCATAATCGCAGGATTGGCCGGCTCCAGTTATATCGGATTTGTCATAGGTTTCGGCTTGTTTGGCGGCATGGGTATCGGCTTTGGCTATGCGGCGGCCACGCCGGCCGCGGTCAAGTGGTTTCCGGCGTCCCAGACGGGCATGATCGCCGGCCTGGTGGTCGCCGGTTTTGGATTGGCGTCCGTCTATATCGCCCCGACCGCGCAGTTCCTGCTTGGTGCCTACGGCGTCTCCAAAACCATGATCATTTTCGGTATCGCGTTCTTTCTGATCGTAACAACGCTGGCACAATTTCTGCGCAACCCGCCTGCCGGTTACATACCGTTCGACGCCAAGGCTGAGCAACGGCCCAAGACAACCGCGGCGAGCAGACCCCCTGTGAATATGGAATGGCACCAGATGATCCGCACCTCGAATTTCTGGATGCTCTGGACCATGTACGTGTTTGGCGCAGCTGCCGGTTTGATGGTGATCGGTTCGGCCGCCAGCATGTCCAGTGCGGCGCTGGGTCCCGCGGCATTTGTAGCGGTGGCGGTGCTGGCCGTTGGTAACGCAAGTGGACGGATACTGGCCGGTGTGGTGTCGGACATCATCGGCCGTCAATTAACCCTGTTTTTCGCTTTCCTGCTGCAGAGCGTGATGGTGCTGATTCCCTTGTACTTTGGAGACGACTCCATCGCGCTTTTGTTTGCGGTGCTGATGATCGGGGCCTGCTACGGCGCCAACCTCGCGCTCTTTCCTTCGGCGACCAAGGATCACTTTGGCCTGAAGTCGTTTGGCATGAACTATGGCGTCATGTTCACCGCCTGGGGCGTTGGCGGTCTTATCCTGCCACGTATCGCCGGGATGGTTAAAGACATTACCGGCAAGGAAGACCTGGCCTTCTATATTGCATCCGGCCTGATGATTTGCGGAGCCTTGCTGGCCCTGATCAATTTGGCCCTGACCCGGAGCCGGGCCCGCAACCTGGAAAAGACGTTACCGCAGGTTCAGGCCGGTTAATGTACCTGGCCCCTTAGCCAGTCCAAGGCTGGGGTCACCCATTAGCCAGCCTGTGTCCATAGCCCAAACAGCTTTCTGCCAGGGTAATGGCATTATTAACCATCATTGCCAT
>JBFZEL010000362.1:0-5974 GCA_041306925.1 Lysobacterales bacterium | reverse complement strand
CCCGACCGCGATCAGGAATTGTCCTTCCTCGCCCAAAGTGCTGAGCAGGCACTCGAATATGCCCGCAGTCTGGGCGCGGATGAATCCGAGATCTCGGCGAGTATTCATTTTGGCCTGGACGTGAACGTGCGCATGGGTGAGGTGGAGACGCTGGAATATTCACGCGACCGTGGCCTGGGTATCACTGTCTATCTCGGTAAGAGCAAGGGTCACGCCAGCAGCGGCGACCTGCGACCCGCAACGATCCGCAAATGCGTGGAGAAGGCGATTGATATCGCACGCTTTACCCAGGCGGACAAATGTAATGGACTGGCCCCGGTCGAAAGGCTGGCAAGACAGTTTGCGGATCTGGATCTTTGGCATCCACAGGCTTTGGACGCAGATCTGACGACCCGAAGGGCGCTGGCCTGTGAGGCGGCGGGTCTTGAAAACCCGAAAATTTCAAATTCGGATGGCGCCTCCGCGTCCAGCAGTTTCGGCCTGAGCGTCTACGCCAATTCGAATGGATTCGTCGGTCGCCGGGACGGTACCAACTACCAGCAAAGTTGCGTGTTGATCGCAGGTCACGGTGACGGTATGCAGCGTGACTACTGGTACGACTCGCGACGGGCATTATCCGATCTCGAGAGTGCTGAGGACACAGGTCACGAGGCGGCGCGCCGGACGGTCAGCCGTCTTGGTGCGCGCAATATTCCGACCTGCGAAGTGCCGGTGTTGTTTGCCCCAGAAGTTGCACGGAGCCTGATCGGTCACCTGCTGGCCGCAATTTCCGGCAGTGCGCTGTATCGCAAGGCCAGCTTCCTGCAGGGTGCGAGCGGCCAACAGTTATTTCCCGATTGGATGACGTTGTCCGAACGGCCCTTCATCCCGCGCGGACCCGCCAGCACGGCCTTTGATGCCGAGGGTGTGGCGACCGTCGATCGTGAAATCATCAGCAATGGCGTGCTGACCGGTTATGTGCTGGATACATATTCGGCGCGGCGACTGGGACTGGAAACCACCGGTAACGCCGGCGGTGTGCATAACCTGATCGTGCAACCGGGCAAACATTCGGCCCGGGAGTTGCTGCGCCAGATGGGAACCGGTCTGCTGGTCACCGATGTCATGGGGCAGGGCGTCAGCATTGTCACCGGGGATTATTCGCGCGGCGCCGCCGGTTTTTGGATCAAGGATGGTGAAATCCAGTTTGCCGTGGACGAGGTGACCATTGCGGGTCATCTGCGAGACATGTTCCTGCGCATCGAAGCTGTAGGTAATGACACGGACGATCGCTCCAGTATCCAGAGCGGCTCGATCCTGATGGGTAAAATGACGGTGGCCGGTTCCTAGTACCGTGACCCATGGATTTCGACACAACCAGCGGGTCGCCGGGCCTGGCCGCGCTCTGATAAAGCCAGGACGGCATTAATCAGGGCTTCCCTGATCAGTCGGTTTTGCGAAAATGCCTGGCGGTGCGCCGTGCGAGCATTGCCGCCAGCCATGGCAGGTGGCGTTCAATGAATTCAATGGTCTTATATTGTCCGCCGGGGATGAGCACGGTCCTGACCTTTTCTGCGGACATGGTCCTGAGGGTGGCCGCGACCACGTCACTGGCCTGCAGCCAGAGAAACCCCGGCAGCTTGCTGATCATTTCACGCGTGCCGTTGACATCGTGGAATTCACTGTAGGTGAAACCCGGACACAAAGCGCAGACCTTGACACCGGTTTGCAGGTTTTCGAGGGCCAGCGACTGGCTGAATTTGATCAGGAAGGCTTTGCTCGCAGCGTACAGCGTGTGCCCGGCAGTGGGCGAAAGCAGACCGGCGATCGAGGCGACGTTGACAATAAAACCGCGGCCACGCTGGTGCATGCCCGGCAACAGGCGCCAGGTCAATTCGCAGACAGCGGTCATCATGACCTGGATAAAGTCCGCGTGTTGCTGCCAGTCGGGAATGTGAAAACTACCGGGCAAGCCATAACCTGCATTGTTGACGAGGTATTCAACATCGATGTTTTCCTGTGCGAGTCGCCCGACGATGGCCTCACTGGCATCCTTTCTGGAAAGGTCCGCGGTGATGATCAGGCTACGGGTATCGAATGCACGGCGCAATTCGTCCGCGATAGCCTGAAGTCTGTCGGCGCGCCTGGCCACCAATACCAGCTGGTAGCCTTGCGCGGCCAGTTGCCGGCAGAACTCGGCGCCGATACCGGCCGACGCGCCGGTCACCAGGGCCCAGGGCTTCGATTGCACTTCCAGCGTGTTATCATGCGTCATTATTTTTGACCTGTGTCAGATGAATTACCGGTCATGCTACTACACTTTCAGACCGTTGGATTGACCTTACAAGCCATGTTTTGAAATTGACAGTAAACCACGGAGGATGGGTGAAATGACACGTCTCGCATTGGGTGTATTGCTCTGGAGCATGGTGCATTTTTTCGCCGCAATCGCTCCGGCTTCAAGAAAATCCCTGATCGAACGTTTCGGTGAATACCCTTACAAGGGCGTATTTACCGTGTTGATGATCATTTCAATCTACCTGATCGTTTCGGGCTGGAGTTCACTGACCCCTCCGGAGCCCGGCGAACTGAGTGCAATCTATGCGACGCCCGAATGGGCCAGGTACGCGACGGCGGTGCTGGTATTGATCGGCTTTGTCCTGTTTTTTGCGCCATATCCAGCCAATAACTTCAAGCGGCTGCTGCGTCATCCGCAACTGACCGGTATTGCCTGTTGGGGTGTGGGTCACCTGCTGGTCAGCGCAACCGCAAGGTCGCTGGTTTTCTTTGGTGGCCTTGCGGCCTGGGCGCTCATCGAGATTGTTTTGATCAACCAGCGGGATGGCGAGTGGCACAAGCCCGGCCGGGCGCCGATTAAAAACGACGTGGTCCTGGTGGTGTTTTCGGTTCTCGTTTACCTGGCTTTCCTGTATACGCACCACCTGCTGTTTGGCCACACGAACCTGGTTTGAAGACGGGGCTGCATTCGAACACGCCATCATGGGGTGTGTTGCAGCAGGGGCGATTGACCTGCATCATTTGTTTTTTATCCGAGCTACCGCATTATCACCGGCCTGTGTTTTGACTTGCGGCAAAAGTGGCGTGTAGGTATGCTTTCGCGCCAAAACGCAGCTCGGGTGCAACAGGACGATAATATAATGAAAAGAAAAATACTTGTCGCAGGAAACTGGAAAATGCATGGCTCCAAGACCATGGTGCGCTCGCTGCTTGAGGCTATTCTCGCCGGAAGCTCCGCCGCTGGTCATGCTGATCTTGCCGTGTTCCCGCCTTTTGCGTACCTGTCACTGACCGAATCCATACTCTCCGGCACTCACGTCCGGTGGGGCGGACAAACTCTGAACCCCAACGCGCACGGGGCCCACACTGGCGAGACCAGTGGCGGCATGCTGACCGACATGGGTTGCCGCTACGTGCTGGTCGGGCATTCGGAACGGCGCTCCATTTATGCAGAGAGCGACGACGATGTTGCGCTGCGGTTTAAAGCCGCGCTTGCCGCCGGACTCGAACCGGTGCTGTGTGTCGGTGAAACACGCGAGGAACGCGAACACGGCCAGACCGAGGCCGTGGTCGGTCGTCAGTTGGATGCGGTTACCGGCAGTGTCGGCATCCAGGCCTTCAGTCGCGCCGTTATCGCCTACGAACCGGTTTGGGCGATTGGAACCGGTTTGACCGCGACGCCGGAACAGGCGCAGGCCGTGCATAGATTTATACGTGACAAAATGACTGCTCTGGATGTTACAATAGCCGGTCAACTTCGAATCCTGTACGGCGGCAGTGTGAAAGGTTCCAATGCCGCCGAATTGTTTACCCAAAGTGATATCGATGGTGGGCTTGTCGGAGGAGCTTCGCTGACCGCGGAGGACTTCCTTGCAATCTACCGTGCTGTTGCTTGAATGATGCTCAAAGAGCGGAATAAATTATGCAGATTTTAAACATTTTTCACGTACTCATCGCAATTGCGATGGTGGCTTTTATCCTGATACAAAAAGGCGCCGGGGCGACCGCCGGTGCCGCATTTGGCAGTGGCGCTTCGGGCACCGTTTTCGGAGCCCGGGGTGCGGGAAATTTTTTATCCCGTTCCACCTGGGTGATGGCGACGCTGTTTTGCCTGATCAGCCTGACGATGGCGGTGATGGCTTCGCGCATGAGCGACGAACCCCAGACCGATCTTGGAGTGGTGGCAAAGGCGCCGGCAACTGAAGAGATTACCACTCAGGCCGCGCCGGATTTGCCGGTAGAAATGCGGCCTGCCGAAGCTGCAGATGTGCCCTCTATGGAAACTGTTGATGTGCAATCCGGGGCGCAACCCGGGGCGGAACCCGATACCGGTGATTTACCGGCAGTTGAAGCGGAAACCGGATCAGTACCTGCTGGTGAAGGCACTGATAAAAAAGATAAATCCGGCGACGATGGGAACTGAGTTAAAAAAAAGAATAGCCCAAGTGGTGGAATTGGTAGACACGCTATCTTGAGGGGGTAGTGACGTAAGTCGTGCCGGTTCGAGTCCGGCCTTGGGCACCATTTTTGGAATGGATGGCATACCACCATCCGGCTTTGAATTGAGACTGGAGCATGCTCGCACAATACCTGCCAATTCTGATTTTTCTGTGTGTTTCCGCAATTATCGGAGTTGCGCTCGTAATTCTCGGAAACCTGCTTGGACCCAGAAGACCCGACAGCGAAAAGTTATCTCCGTATGAGTGCGGTTTTGAAGCCTTTGAAGACAGCCGCACGAAATTCGATGTGCGTTACTATCTCGTCGCAATCCTGTTCATTATCTTCGACCTTGAAGTTGCGTTCTTCCTGCCCTGGGCGCTGGCCCTGGATAAGCTGGGAATGTTCGGTGTTGCAGCCATGTTTGTGTTTGTGCTCGAGTTGGTCATAGGCTACTTCGTAATCTGGAAAAGAGGCGCGTTGGAATGGGAATGATGGACATCATGTACCCTGGCAGGGGTACCGAACTCGGAGAAGTCGACGATATCCTGAGACCAAATGCGGATAGCAACCCCCTGCTGGCGCGCGGGGTGGTTACGACCTCGCTCGATGCCCTGATCAACTGGGCGCGAACCGGTTCGATGTGGCCGGTTACCTTCGGTCTTGCCTGTTGCGCAGTTGAAATGATGCAGGCCGGTGCCGCCCGTTATGACCTCGACCGTTTCGGGGTAATTTTTCGACCCAGTCCCCGGCAATCTGACGTGATGATCGTGGCGGGCACGCTGGTCAACAAGATGGCACCCGCGATGCGCAAGATTTACGACCAGATGGCCGAACCGAGATGGGTCATTTCCATGGGTTCCTGCGCCAATGGTGGTGGCTATTATCATTATTCCTATGCGGTCACGCGCGGTTGCGACCGCATTGTGCCGGTGGATATCTACGTACCGGGTTGTCCACCCACGGCTGAAGCCCTGATTTACGGCATTTTGCAATTGCAGAAGAAAGTGCGCCGGACCGACACGATTGCCAGGTGACATCATGATTGACGTAACCAAAAGCCTGTCCGACGAACTTGTGACCTGTTTCGGTGAAAAAATCATTGTATCCGAGTCAGTTTCCGGCATGGTTACCATCCTGGTTCCGGTTGGACAGTGGGTGGAGACCGCCCAGGCGCTGCGCGACGATCCGCGTTTTGCGTTCAACCAGTTAAGTGATCTGTGCGGAGTCGACTTCCTTGGCTTCGGACAGGTTGAATGGGAAACGACCAGCGCGACACGCGAAGGTTTCAGTCGCGGAGTTGAAGGCATGGGGCCCGGCCGTTTCGATTGGAAAAACCGGCCCGAATCCAGTGCTGCCGAACAGCGGTTCTGCGTCGTGGTGCACCTGCTTTCAACGACCCACAATATGCGTCTGCGGATGAAAACCTTCGCTGCGGATGAAGGGCTTCCGATCGTGCCGTCCCTGGTTGAAGTCTGGAACTCCGCCAACTGGTACGAACGTGAGACTTTCGACCTGTTCGGCATCATTTTCGAGGGAC
>JBFZEL010000361.1:0-4992 GCA_041306925.1 Lysobacterales bacterium | reverse complement strand
CCGGAGTTGTTCAAGGGCAAAATGTGTAACGTCGAAATTGAAACCGTATCGCCCCTGACCCGTGGCCACACGGCGGTCGATTTCTGGGGCGTCACCGGCCGTGTCGCCAATGCCAACTGGTTATACGCGGTCGATGCGGATGGTTGCTTCGAACTGTTGACTGAACGGCTCAAGACATGAATCAGACGGTATCAATCGCCGTGATCGGCTCCATCAACCTCGATCTCGTGGCCCGCGTCGAGCACTTCCCGCGACCGGGGGAGACTGTCACCAATGCCGTGGTCAGCCGTTTCCCCGGCGGCAAGGGGGCCAACCAGGCGCTCGCCGCGCACCGCCTGGGCGCTTCGGTTTTCATGGTCGGCAGGGTCGGCGACGATGCCGCTGCCGGCGAGGCGCTCGACAGCCTGCGCCGGGAGGGCGTCAACCTCGAATACTGTAAATCCATCGCTGGCCGCGCCACGGGTCTCGCCCTGATCGTCGTGAACGCTGAAGGTGAAAACCAGATTGTCGTCGCGCCAGGCGCCAACGCGGCATTCGATGCCGAACAGCTTGAAATCCCCCCGACCGATGCCTGCATAGCACAGCTCGAAGTACCGCTCGCAACGATCCTGAAGGCCGCACGTGCGAGCGCTAATTTCTTCTGCCTGAACGCCGCACCGGCCAGGCCCGTACCCCATGAACTGCTCGAGCATGTTGACCTGCTCGTAGTGAACGAGATCGAAGCGCTGGCACTGGGGGCGGAACTCGACAGATTTCACGGCCTGCTGGCCTGCACCCATGGTGCCAGGGGCGCCGTTTTGACCCGCAACGGCAAGCAAATTGCAAGCGCAACGCCACCGCGCGTCAATGTCGTGGACACAACCGGTGCAGGTGATGCTTTCACCGCGGCGCTGACGCTTGGACTGGTCAGCGGACTGGACCCGCAGGCAGCGCTGCAGCAGGCCTGCGTGGCGGGCGCCCTGACCACCACGAAAGCGGGCGCCCAGTCATCCCCGACCCGCATGGAAGTTCAATTATCGCAGTAAATTCTGGCCTGGAGACAGGCCAGTTTCCAACTGGCCGTTCGCGGTCATCGATATATTGATATAAGTCAAGTGAGAAGGGCTGGATTCGGTTGTCACTGTCACCCCGAACACGTAAAATTCAACCGCCAGTAATAATGGTTTTGCCCCTCTTTAACGTAGACAATGGATGTATACAACTTGCCACCTGCGGCATCGCGATAAAACCGGTTTTCACGTAGTAATATTAAGCGCATTTTTGGCTGGAAAAACACGCCATCCAAAACGGCAATTAGCCCTGACCACAGAAGTGAATAAGCTATGAATGCTCTGCCTGACAGCCTGCTTGGCCCCATTACAATCGTCGTCATGATTTTGCTTGCCGTCGGTTTGTTTTTTCTTGTCCTGACCAGGCTTTCCCTGGTCTTCCAGGCCAGCAGCGCCAATTCTGACCCTGCTACAGCCCATATTTACTGGATCTATAAAATTCCGTTTTTCATCTGGTTGACCGACCGGATGTTCATCGTCTCCAGCATATTGCTGGGTCAGTACGGCAAGCTGGTCAACTGCGTGGTCAGGCGTCTGAACCCGTCATTGAAGGGCAAAAGAATCCTGCAGATTTCCTGTGCTTTTGGCAATGTCTCCGAAAAAATCGCCGAAAGCTGCGCAAGGCAGGGCGCCGCGGAATTTGTCCTGACCGATATCATGCAGAGCGAGTTGAATAATGCCCGGAGAAAGCTGAAACGGTTTGGCAAGCTTTGCACCTACAGCAGGCAGGACGCTACCGACCTCGCCTTCGAGGACCAGTCATTTGACTACGTGGTCGCGTTCTTCCTGCCCCACGAACTGCCCTTCGACAAGAAAATCAAGCACATTGAAGAAGCGAAGCGGGTTTTGAAGCCCGGCGGAAAAGTCGTTTTTGGTGAGTTCCACAAGCCCAGGCTGAAGATCCTGGAAATACTTGGGCGTATCTATTTCAAAATTTTCGAGCCCTATGCGACCGAGATGTGGGACGGCTTTGATCTGGCCGGGGTCATTGAAAACAACACGGACATTCCCTACAAAATAGAAAAGGACACCTTTCTTTTCGATAATTTCCAGGTTTTGGCGGCTGAACGCCTGTCATAGGCACGGGTCTCGCATGACCCGGCGACTTTTCCAGCCGGCGGACCATGTTTGGCGGACCAGTTTTGGAGGACTGTCAGGAACCGGGCGCAAAATGTGATTGCTGCAGTTTCTCAATCAGCAGGCCAAGGCCCTGCAATAACCTGCGTAACGGCAGTGGCAGATCGTCCCAGTCCATGCTGTCCATGGTGTTTTTGATACCGAGACCCAGCTCGGTATCGCCTTCGATCCTGATCCTGCGCTGAAAAAACAGCGTATCCGGGTCGGCCTGCCGGGTTGCGAGCAGGATAAAATCCCAGCTCTCGCCGCTGATGCTCACATCTTCCCTGAGACTGCGGTCGAGCGGCGTGAATTTGTCGCTGCCAACACGGATCAGCCAGTCGACACATAAATCCGAGACCCTCAACCTGACTTTCGCATCCTCCAGGAAATCGAGCTCCCCGTGTTGCAGGGGTTCGCGGAACGCTTCGTTCAGGACCAGCGACAACACGCGTTTCTGCACGGGATAGGGAATATACCGGCCAGGAATGCCGATGACCTTCCTGGCAATGGGGCGAACAAAATCTGCAAATGGCAACATGCTGTGATCCGCATCGATTTTGCACCAGTATATTGGCCGATTACCGCGATGTGTTGATACAGATCAATGTGAGGAAAGATTCAGCATCTAGAATGTGTTGCCGGTAAGCGCAAACTGGGTGGTGTATGGAACTGGTCTGTCCGGCAGGTAACCTGCCATCGTTAAAGGCCGCCGTGGACAACGGTGCGGATGCCGTTTACGTGGGTTTCAAGGACGCTACCAACGCACGGCATTTTGCCGGTCTGAACTTTACCGACCGCACCTTCGCAAAGGCCGTGCGCTACGCGCAGGACCACGGCCGGAAAATTTACGTGGCAATCAACACCTTCCCCCAGCCCCAGGGCTTCGTGCGCTGGCAGGCAGCGGTCGACCAGGCCGCCTCCTGTGCCGTCGACGCCGTGATCATGGCCGACATCGGCTTGCTCGATTACGCCAGCACGCGCTGGCCGGACCTGCGTCTGCACCTGTCCGTGCAGGCATCGGTCACGAGCGCCGAGGGCATCCGCTTCTACTTTGAGAATTTCGGCATCCAGCGCGTGGTCCTGCCGCGCGTGTTGTCCGTCAGCCAGGTCGCCCACGTCATAGCGGAATCGCCCGTGCCGGTCGAGGTTTTCGGCTTCGGCAGCCTGTGCGTGATGGTCGAGGGCCGTTGTCTCCTGTCCAGTTACGCGACCGGCAGGTCGCCGAATACCTACGGCGCGTGTTCACCGGCGTCCCACGTGCGCTGGGAAGAGACCTCCGATGGCACCAACACGCGTCTGAACGGCGTTTTGATCGACCATTACGGTCAAGGTGAAAAGGCCGGCTACCCGACCCTGTGCAAGGGACGTTTCCAGGTCGGCGGGCATACCTATTACGCGCTGGAGGAGCCGACCAGCCTGAACACGCTGTCGATCCTGCCCGAACTCAAAAGGATCGGCGTCAGCGCCATCAAGGTGGAGGGGCGTCAGCGCAGCCCGGCCTACGTCGCACAGGTGACCGCGGTCATGCGCGCGGCCATCGATGCGTGCCTGTTGAAAGCGGACGGCTACCGGCCCAAAGACCAGTGGATGCGGGAACTGGCCGATGTTTCGGAAGGTTCGCAGACCACCCTCGGCGCCTATCACCGGCCCTGGCAATAGGTGTAAAACGTATGAAATTGTTGGGGATGAAATTGTCGGTCGGACCCATCAGCTATTTCTGGGAGCGCCAGCGGGTGCTGGATTTTTATCAGCAGGCGGCGGACTGCACCGCTGAAATCGTCTACCTCGGTGAGGTCATCTGCTCGAAACGTCGCCTCGTCAAGAGCGAAGACTGGCTGGCGATCGGCACCGAACTGCAGCAATCCGGCAAGCAGGTCGTGCTGTCCTCCCTGACCCTGCTGGAAGCCGCCTCGGAGATCAGCAGCCTGAAAAAATTGTGCAATAACGGGCTCTTCATGGTCGAGGCCAACGACATCGCGGCAGTGCAATTGCTGAGCAAGGCCGGCCGGCCTTTCGTGACCGGCCCGAGTGTGAATGTCTACAACTCCCGCAGCCTTGCACTCTTGGCAGGTAAGGGGCTGAAGCGCTGGGTCCTGCCGGTCGAACTGGGCCTGGATACCCTGCGGGATCTGCAGGCGGAACGCCCGGCAGGCGTGGAAACGGAAGTGTTTGCGCTCGGCCGCCTGCCGCTCGCATACTCGGCGCGCTGTTATACCGCGCGTGCCCACAACCTGCCGAAGGATGATTGCCGTTTCAAGTGCCTGGACTACCCGGACGGCAGCCTGCTGAAAACCAGGGAAGGCCAGGACTTTCTCGTACTCAACGGCATTCAGACCCAGTCTGCTCTGACCCACCAGGTGCTGGAGCAACTGCCTGAGCTGGCATTGCTCGGGGTGGATGTGCTGCGTATCTGCCCCCAGTACCACCAGACCATTGAGATTATCGAAATCTTCGACGCGGCACGGCAAGGCGCCGCGCTTGCGCCATTGCGGGAGGAACTGCTCGGCTTTCTGCCGCTGGGCGCATGTAACGGCTACCTCCTTGAGCAGGCAGGCATGTATTTCGGACCAGGGGCGCCGCATGCGCATCAGCAGGCTTCTTGATCACCACCATCGCCAAATGAACCGCAAGGCCTTTCAGGACCTGCGCCAGTTCGCGGACACGCTGACGGCGACCGGACAATTGCTGAAGGTACCCCAGCCGGTATCTCCGCGCCTGCAGATCACTGCCCTCTGCCATCGCAGCCTGGTCAATGCCGGCCCTGCCCTGTTATTTGAAAACCCGCAGGGCTTTGACATACCGGTGCTCGCCAACCTGTTTGGCA
>JBFZEL010000360.1:0-4187 GCA_041306925.1 Lysobacterales bacterium | reverse complement strand
CGGCGCCCGTAGTCCAGCGCGGCAGCAACCAGGGTCAGCGGTCCCGCCGCGCGGCGTGAGTTGATCAACCATATCGTTTGCAAGAAAGATGCCCCGCCAGACGCGGGGCCTGTTTTTGCCGCGTTACCGCGCCATGGGCGGATTCCTGCAAGACGACGGCCAGCGTAGGTTCGAACTCTTCCTGGTAACGGCCGTCAGAACTGGCGGCAGGCGCATGCCCTGCCAAAAACACCTTTACCCCGCGCCCCCGTCATCAGCCTTTTCCTCAACGGAATCCTTCTTGCCACCCAACAGACCCTCGAGCAATGTCTTGGCCGGGTCGGCTTTTTCGCCGGAGTCACCTGCCTTAGCCGCGTCTGTGGCGCCTGTCGCGTCCGTCGCGTCTGTCGTGTCTGTGGCGTCCGCGCTTGTGGCATCCGCATCTTTGGCGTCCCCGTCTTCGCCGAGCAGTTTTTTGATGAGTTTGTCTTTCTTCTGGTTGATCTTGTCCTTCTGCGATGCGGCCAGGGCCGCAACGATATCCACCCTGATGTCGGGATCATAAAGCTTACCGGTCAACTTGACCGGGATCGGCAGGCCTTTGAGTTCGGCGATATTCTCGTCCGCCAGTTCGCCGGTCAGGACCGGTTTCAGGACATAATCGATGGTTTCATCGGCGAGGTTGAATTGACCTTCACCGGTGGCGCGCAACAGCGGCGATAGCAGCAGCAGGTCGTCGCTGCTCAATATGCCGTTCTCGATAACACCGCTCATGGTCAGCTCGGCAAATTCGGTGGTCTGCTCCTCGCTGGATTCACTCACCAGTTCCGCTTGCTTGCCGAGCGCGGACTTGACGGCGGCAATGGTGGCCGTGACATCGATACCGATGATCTCGCCGTTGGTGATGTTCATGCCGATGTCGCCTGACAAATTCCGCATGACGGTCTGCGGGTTGCTCAGATCGGTTTTGATCTGCAGATAGAAGTCTCCCGTGCCGCGCAAACGTGCCGAGCCGGTGAGTTCGGTCAGCAATCCTTCGGTTTGCACGCCGCTCAGACCATGGTTGGCAGTCAACAGCGGCCGCGTACCGCTGGCGTCGATGGTGATGTCGCCCTCGTGCTGCCCGCCATGGAATTTGGCGTTGATCGGGGCCAAGCGCACGCTCTTGCCGTCGCTGCTCATCTGCATGCTGACATCGGTCGCCGTCAGGCCGGCCGCGACCAACTTTGCGATCCTGAAATTTCCACCACCCGTGAAGCCGCGGAAGGTTTCAACGGACAGGTCTGACCCGCTGCTCCCGGCGCCCGCCGCAGAACCGTTTGCCGTACCTTCATCGGGGGGTAAATAATCGTCGAGATTCAACTTGTCCAGTTGCAGGTCAAACGCCAGTTGCGGGTTATCAAAATTGACCAGCTTGAGGTGGCCCTGGACGGTCGATTGGTCAAGCGCCATCGACAGGTTCTGCATATCGGCGCTGTCGGACGTTGCGGCGAGTGTCATGTCGGCCCGCAGACGGGTCAGTGCCTTGGCGTCGCTGGTGACCGGCACTTCCATGCCCAGCGCTTTCATCAACGTCTTGGGATTGAATTCGGCCACTTTGAGCTGGCCGGCAAATTTTGGCTCCGCGCTCAGCGCCGACACGGTGAGGTCACCGGTCACCGACAGCTCGTGCAGGCGCAGGATGAAATCGGTGAGGATGGCCTGGTCTTTCGCCAGGTCGATGTCAGCGTTCGCCGAGACGTTGACAGCCAGCGTCACCGCGTCCCCGGCCTCACCCTGCTTGCCATCGAAAGCGAGCTTGAGGCCGCTGATGCCGAACCTTTTGCCGGTCGCCTCGGTCTGGACCAGGCCACCAAACCTGACCTCGCCTGCCAACTGGCTGGTGGGCAGGTTCATCGAAAAACCACCCTGCAGATTGAATGGTTGACCAAGCTCGATATTCGAGGCCTTCAGGTCAAATTCATGCAGCTCCGTGGTTTGATCCACATCGTCGAAGGTTACCCGCGCGTTGGTGATCTCGATACCCGAGATCGAAAAAGACTCAACACCACGGTCACTGCCCGTTGTTGCCGTTGTGCTGCCCTTGCCGGCGCCGCCGAGGTCTTGCCAGTTGGTTTCCCCATCCGCCTTGCGGCTCAGGTTGATCGACACATCGCTCATGCTGACCTCGCCGATTTCAACCTGGCGTTTGAGCAATGGCAAAAACTTCACCGTTATGCCGGCCTCGCCAATGTCGAGCATCGGCTGGTCACCAAAACCACCGGGGTTGCCCAGGCTGACATCGCTGAGTTCCAGGCCAATCGACGGGAACACGCTCCACTTGATCTCGCCGCCGATGGTCAGGTTGCGGCCGGTCTTGGCCGAGACTGCGGCGGCTATCTGGTCCTTGTAGTTGTTGGGGTCGATGACCATGGGCAACACGATGGTTGCAACGGCCAGCAAAACGGCAACGATACCGACAATTACCAGTATCCATTTCAAAAGCTTTTTCACAGAATCCATCCTCGGATAAACGCGCTGACCTGACCGTTCCATTCTAGTTGATTAATGCTTGCCAGTTAACCCAAATCATTTAATCTAGCCACATGTCCATGGATTCATCTGCAAACTTCATCAACAAGATACTGACCACCACGCCACCGGCTCTTGCCGCTGCCGAGGCTGAAAAGATTGCGCGCGATCTGTATGGAATTGATGGGGTGGTACAGCCGCTGGTCAGCGAGCGTGACCAGAATTTCAAGCTGCGTTGCCCGGACGGCGGACGCTATGTACTGAAGATTTCCAACCACGCGGAGCAGATCGAGGTCATCGACTTCCAGAACCAGGCCTTGCTCCATGTCGCCAGCAGGGACCCTGCGATTCCATTACCGCGGGTCATCCCCACGCTGGCTGGTGCACTGCACGGACGTATCCGGCACGACGGCCAAATGCATTGCGTGCGCCTGCTGAGCTGGCTGGATGGCAAAGTCATGCACGCCACTGCGGCCGGCCCGGCACTGGCCCGGGATATGGGACGTTTGCTGGCGCGGCTGGGTGTGGCCCTGCAGGGTTTTGATCATCCCGGATCGAGCCTGCCGTTGTTGTGGGATATGAAACGCGCCGCGAGCCTGGCGGACTTCATGGGCTATGTCGAAGAAGCGGGTCTCAGGCGCATGGTTGAAGAAACCCTGGCCACCTTCGTCACACGGGTGAAACCGGTGCTCGAGCGGCTGCGCAGCCAGGTGATCCACAACGACATGAACCCCGGCAACCTATTGATCGACAGTGAAGGGCCGGAGCGGATCAGCGGGCTCATCGATTTTGGCGACCTGACGAAGTCGCCCCTGGTCATCGACCTCGCGGTGGCGGCCGCCTACCAGCTCAGCCCGGGTGATGACCCGCTGGCCGGTGTGCTGCCGATGATCGCCGGCTATCACGGCATTGAACCGTTGCAGCCCGTGGAAATGGAAATACTGACCGACCTGATCCGCACGCGTCTGATCACCAGCCTGCTGATCGGCTCATACCGCGCGACGCTGTTTCCGGAAAACCGTGAATACCTGTTGATCAGCCATCAATCCGCCAAAAACTTCCTGCAGAACCTCAGCCACCTGCCGGCGGATGCAGCGCTGGATAGAATACGCGCGGCCTGTCTCAAACCCTGGGTGGAAACGCCATGAACAAACCGGAAAAACCCGCTTCAGACAGCCTGCAAAACCTGCTGCAGCGGCGTCAAAGGGTGATGGGCAAGGCCTACCGCCTGTTTTACGAACAGCCGGTGCACATCGTCTCGGGCGAGGGCGTGTGGCTGTATGACGCGGACGGCACCAAGTACCTGGATGTGTATAACAACGTGCCCCACGTCGGCCATTGTCACCCGAAGGTCGTTGCGGCCATCTGCAAACAGGCCGGAACCTTGAACACCCACACCCGCTACCTGCATGAACTGGTGCTGGATTACGCCGAGAAACTGACCGGCAGGTTCCCCGACGGTCTCGATATCGCGATGTTTGCCTGCACCGGCACCGAGGCCAATGAGCTGGCGCTGCGACTGGCGCGCGCCAAAACCGGGGCCACCGGCATGATCGTCACGGACAACGCCTACCACGGCAACTCCTGGGCCATCGCGCAGATCACCACGACCTACGAATCCAGCGAAAAGCGCGCTGACAATATCGTCACCGTGCCAACGCCCGACAGCTACCGCGGAGCGTACGCCGGTGATCCGC
>JBFZEL010000359.1:0-3850 GCA_041306925.1 Lysobacterales bacterium | reverse complement strand
CGCAGGCGGAGGCACAGGTTGCAGCCCTGCACGCCGAACAGCGGGATGGCGAAATAAAACTGACCCAACTCATCGAGCAGGGCGCCGTTGCCCAGGCGGAGATTCAAAAACTGAAAACTACCCTGGCGCCGATGCAGGCTGAACTCGACCAGGTCAGGGCGAACGCCAGGCAGGCTGCTGAAAAACTGAAGCAGGCACTGGCAGAGGTTCGTAAAGAATCGGAGCGGCTGCGGGCCGAAGTTGCCGGCCTGTCCGACCGGCGCGACAAGGACTTTGAAGAACTCGGTGGCGCCGTTGCTGACGCTGGCCTGCAAGCGCCGGAACTTGCGCCGGATCAAGAGTCGGTCGCAGCGGCCGCAGGGTCGCAGGCCGCGCTGCAACAGCAATTTGACGATTCGCTCGCGGCAAGTAACAGCACGCCCAAAGGCACTATGCTGAAATTCGCTGCGCTGATGTCAGTTTCCGCCTTTGCCCTGGCGGGGGCCGGCTACGCGGCAAACCAGGCCATCCAGGCGTTGAACCAGCCGCCGCCGGAAGCGGTGGACTGCACGCGTATGACTTACGATGTCGATCCCGAAAAGCCGCCAGTGGAGGCTGACCCGGGCGGCCCCTACAAGGTCGTGCGCGGTGAACAGGCCATGCTGGATGGCAGCAAGTCAAAAGGGATTTGCCTGCAGTACACCTGGACATTTTCAGCGGTGCCGAAGGAAGAGGCCGACAAACCCGGGCACTCCGACAAGGGCAGTGCCGAAGACCAGAGTGTCTTCGAGGCCGTGGACCAACTGGCCTGTCCGGAAGGTACGACGGGTAATCCCGGCGCCCGCAAGACCGGGCCACAGGCTCCGACCAATTTCCTGTGCTCATTGAAAGTCACCCTGACGGTGACCGATGGCAACAGCACCGACAGTGCCGATGTGCTGGTGAAAGTGCAACCACGCGGACCCAAGGGCTGGAAAACTTCAATCAAGAAGAAACAAAAGGAAGCACCCATACCGGCTTCAAAACTGGTTACCGCCATGCTGCAATTTGGCCAGAACGTATGCGCCCTGGACACGACCGGTGGTCACGCGCTGCACGCGGGCAAGTCCTGGCAGGGAGAAGGATATGGCGTGGACACGATCGCAGACCCGGATGGACCTTTCGACCGCTGGTGGTACATTGGCAGCAGCAGTCTCAAGATCGAGCGCAAGGTGCTGTTTAACGAGGACCTGGGCAAGAAATCCGCGCTCTACCGGCACAACCTTGAAAATGCACATCCGGACATCGAGATTCTGCGGCAAAGCGTGCTTGCGCATGAGCGCCTGCATGGTGAAATCATCTTCGAAAAAATGGAGAAAATTCAGCAGGAGGGTAATGATCCCGCAAAAATCATAGAAACATTGTCCGCCAGCGAAGAAAAACAGGACACACTTATCGAGTGGACGGATGTCGCCATCGCCCAGATCGAAGGTCACTTGTATCCCGGGCGGGGCAGCGATGAATACATCCAGGTTCACGAGGATCTCAAGCAACGGTTATCCAAGAACCGGAATTTTGACCGGGCAGGCGAAGTCCTGATCCCTGATACCGAGGGTGTCTACCAGCCATACCCCATTGCGAATTTCGCTGCTGCGGGGGAAAACGCTGAGTAGTAAGGGTGGAAAAGGTTCATTTGCTTTTCATGCAAATGAACCTGACCCCTTGTGTGGACCCCTTGTGTGGCACAATTGCGTGATGTCGCCAGTTGCCCTCCAGCCATGAACATCCCGCGCGAGTTGCAGCGCGGCAACGTGTTCCGCGCATGAAGCCCGGGGAATTCGCAACCATCGTGCAGCAGGCCATGGACAGCCTGCCGGCCTGGGTGCACGAGGCGCTCGAGCACATCGAGATCCGCGTGACCGATGAGCCCGGCGAGGAATGCGAGGAATGCGAGCCGGGCGAAGACGACCTGCTCGGCCTCTACGTCGGCACGCCGCTGACCGAGCGCAGCGTGGACGATTTCGTCGAAATGCCGGACATCGTCTATATCTACCGGCTGCCGCACCTGGAGCTGGACCTGCCGCCGGACGAGTTGCGCAAGGAGATCGCCACCACCCTGATCCACGAGATCGCCCACTACTTCGGCATCGACGACGAGCACCTGGACGAGATCGGCTGGGGTTAGCGCACGGCTTCTTGGTACGCGGTTGCCATCACAAAATAGCGGAAATTCAATCATTAAGCGGATATCTGCTTGAACCACGGCGGGCTTTTCTCTAGAATGCGCGGGCCTTGTTGATCCCGTTAACCCACCAGGGCCATTTATTTACCTCCTATGTACCCAGTCTCATCGGCTACGGGCCGAGTGACGTTTTTTTGAGCGGAAAATTATCGTGATAACGACTGCCAACCTGACCATGCAATTCGGCGCCAAGCCGCTGTTCGAAAACATCTCCGCCAAGTTTGGCAACGGCAACCGCTATGGCCTGATAGGCGCCAACGGCAGCGGCAAATCGACGTTGATGAAGATCCTCGGCGGCGAACTCGAACCCTCCGCCGGGCACGTCAAAGTCGATACCGGTGAGCGTCTGGGCAAGCTGCGCCAGGACCAGTTCGCCTTCGAAATCTTTTCGGTCATCGATACCGTCATCATGGGTTATGAGCAATTGTGGACGGTCAAGCAGGAGCGCGACCGCATCTATTCGCTGGCCGAGATGTCGGAAGATGCCGGTATGAAAGTCGCCGAACTCGAGGTCGAATTCGCGGAGCTCGATGGTTACAGCGCCGAGGCGCGCGCCGGTGAGTTGCTGCTGGGTCTGGGTATTCCGGAATATCAGCATGCCGGGCCGATGAGCGAGGTGGCGCCAGGCTGGAAACTACGCGTTTTGCTGGCCCAGGCATTGTTTGCCAACCCGGACATCCTGTTGCTGGATGAGCCCACCAACAACCTCGATATCAACACCATCCGCTGGCTGGAAGAGACACTCAACGCCCGCAGCAGCACGATGGTCATCATCTCGCATGACCGGCATTTCCTGAACAGCGTCTGCACCCACATGGCGGACCTCGATTTCGGCGAACTGCGCATCTACCCGGGCAACTACGACCAGTACATGACGGCATCGACCCAGGTGCGCGATCGCCTGTTGTCCGAAAACGCCAAGAAGAAGACACAGATAAACGACTTGCAGGCCTTCGTCAGCCGTTTTAGTGCGAATGCATCAAAGGCGAAACAGGCCACCTCGAGGGCGCGCCAGATCGACAAGATCCAGTTGGAAGAGGTCAAGCCCTCCAGCCGTGTCAGCCCCTACATCCGTTTCACCCAGGACAAGAAGCTCTACCGCCACGCGCTCGAAGTGCAAGGTCTGACCAGGGGCTACGGCGGTGCACCCGTCATCGATGGCCTGGACCTGCAGATCGAAGTGGCTGAGAGGGTTGCCATCATCGGCGCCAGCGGTATCGGCAAGACCACGCTGCTGCGCACGCTGATGGGGGAACTGCAACCCGACAGCGGCAGCCTCAAGTGGTCCGAGAACGCCAACATCGGTTATTACGCGCAGGACCATTCGGCGGAATTCACCGGCGATGAAAACCTGTACCGGTGGATGGCGCAATGCGCCCAGCCCAGCGATGACGAGCAGGTGATTCGCGGCACGCTGGGACGCCTGTTGTTCTCCACCAACGAGATCGAAAAGTCCGTCAGGGTCATATCCGGCGGCGAGCAGGGCCGCATGCTGTTCGGTAAGCTGATGCTGCAACGGCCGAATATCATGTTGCTGGATGAGCCGACCAACCACCTGGACATGGAGTCCATCGAGGCGCTCAACCTGGCGCTCGAGCATTACCCCGGCACGCTGTTCTTCGTCAGCCACGACCGCGAGTTCATCTCATC
>JBFZEL010000358.1:0-10461 GCA_041306925.1 Lysobacterales bacterium | reverse complement strand
GCGGATGTTCTCGACGCGGTCGGCGTCGGTAAAACCCAGGTCCTTGTTGAGGCCATGGCGGAAGTTGTCGCCGTCGAGCAGGTAGGTGTGCCGGTTCTGCGTGGTGAGTTTTTGTTCGACGATGTCGGCGATGGTCGATTTGCCCGATGCCGACAGACCGGTGAACCAGATCACCATGGGTTTCTGGTTTTTCATGCGTGCGCGGGTTGCGCGGTTGATCTCGAAGGACTGCCAGGACAGGTTCTGGCCGCGGTGCAGACCGAAGTCGATCATGCCGGCGCCGACCGTGTTGTTGCTGATGCGGTCGATCAATATGAACGAGCCGGTTTCAGGGTTATCTTTGTAGGCATCAAATGCGATCGGTTGTGCGCTGGCAAAATTACACACGGCGATACCGTTCAAATCCACCTTGGTGGCCGGCAGGTGTTCCGAGGTGTTGATGTTGATGGCGTATTTCAGGTGGGTGACCTGCGCCGCCGTGGTCTGTGTGCCGATCCGCATCAGGTAACTGCGTTCCGGCAGCATCGGGTCTTCGTGCATCCAGATCAGGTGCGCCTGGAACTGGTTGCTGCGCTCCGGCGGTTCACCGGGCCGGTGCAGCACGTCACCCTGGGAAATGTCGATTTCATCCTCCAGCGTCAGGGTCACGGCATCGCCCTTGACCGCGCGCGGCAGGTTGCCGTCCATCGTCACGATGGATTTCACCCGGCTGCGTTTGAGCGAGGCGGCCACCATGATCTCGTCACCCACCGCGATTTCGCCGCCGACCACGGTGCCGGCATAACCGCGAAAATCGAGGTTGGGACGGGTGACGCGCTGCACCGCGTAACGGAATTTTTTCGAATCGTCCCGCTGCGGGTCGAGGTTCTCCAGGTAGGTTAACAGGGGCTCGCCGTGGTACCACGGCATGCGTTCGCTGCGCTTGGTGATGTTGTCGCCTTTCAGGGCCGAAATCGGGATGGCGTACACGCTCTTGAAACCCAGCGTCGTGGAAAAATTTGCGAAATCCGCGCAGATCGACTCGAACACGCCCTGCGAATAGTCTTCGAGATCGATCTTGTTGACCGCCAGCACGATGTGCTTCACACCCACCAGTGAAAGGATATAGGCGTGGCGGCGGGTCTGGGTCGAGACCCCCAGGCGGGCGTCGATCAGCAGCACCGCGGCCTCCGCAGTGGAGGCGCCGGTGGCCATGTTGCGTGTGTACTGTTCGTGGCCGGGTGTGTCGGCGACGATGAACTTGCGTCTGGATGTCGAGAAGAAGCGATAGGCGACATCGATGGTGATACCCTGTTCGCGTTCCGCCGCGAGACCGTCGACCAGCAAGGAAAAGTCGATACCCTCCTCGGTGGAAATGCGGCCCTTGCTGTCCCGTTTGAGGTCTTCCAGTTGGTCGTCGTAGAGCAATTGCGAATCGTATAGCAGGCGGCCGATGAGGGTGCTCTTGCCGTCGTCCACGCTGCCGCAGGTGATGAATTTCAGCATGCTTTTCGAGCTTTCCATCTCGATGAATTGCTGCATGTCGAGTTTCGCTTTTTCGAGTTCTACTCTTTTGGCCGCAGACATCAGAAATAACCTTCCTTTTTCTTCTTTTCCATCGACGCGGCCTGGTCCTTGTCGATCAGGCGCCCGGCGCGTTCGGATGACTGCGTGGAGCGCATCTCGATGATGACCTCGGCGAGCGTGCTGGCGGTGGATTCGATCGCCGCGGTCAGCGGATAGCAGCCCAGCGTGCGGAAGCGCACGGAGCGCATCTGCGGCTGTTCGCCTTCCTCCAACGGAAAGCGCTCGTCATCCAGCATGAACAGCGCGCCGTCGCGTTCGACCACCGGCCGTTCGGCCGCCAGGTACAGGCTGGGCATCGGGATGTCGTTGATGTAGATGTAGGCCCAGATATCGGTCTCGGTCCAGTTCGACAAAGGAAACACGCGCATGCTTTCGTCCGGGTTGATACGGGTGTTGTACAGCGACCACAGTTCCGGCCGCTGGTTTTTCGGATCCCAGACGTGGCCCTTCGAGCGGTGCGAGAAAATCCGCTCCTTGGCGCGGGATTTCTCCTCGTCCCGGCGGGCGCCGCCAATGGCCGCGTCGAATTTTCCGGCATCCAGCGCCTGCCTTAGCGCCTCGGTCTTCATGATGTCGGTATAACGCGAACTGCCGTGTGTGAACGGGTTGGTATTGGCGGCGAGACCTTCAGGATTGGTGTAGACGATCAGCTCCAGCCCGAGGCGTTTGGCGGTCGCGTCCCGGAACGCGATCATTTCCCTGAATTTCCAGGTGGTATCGACGTGCAGCAGCGGGAATGGCGGTTTGGCCGGGTAGAACGCCTTCAAGGCCAAATGCAGCAGCACGGACGAATCCTTGCCGACCGAATACAGCAGCACCGGCCGCTCGAAATCGGTCGCGACCTGACGCAGGATGCGGATGCTTTCGGCTTCGAGGCGCTGCAGGTGGATGTGTGACGCTGTCGACATGCTGATCCAGATTCCAAATGTGCTATTGTCAGGTCTGTGGACGGGCGAGACAATAGTTGCGTGGCGGAATCCTGCGTATTCATCAGGGTCATTGATAAATCCCTGCAAATTTATCGGGATGTGGGTTGAAGGCGCAGATGCCTGCACACACTTCTGTCATGGGCAAGCGTGAATTATGCAGGAAATCTTATAGAATGATTGAACCCCGGCATGGCTTCCGGCACAATGCCGTTCCCGCGGGTTTGAGTGCTCACCCCGCGGTTCAATGGTGGCCCCTGCCGGCCTCCCCGCGACGATATGCTGTGAACCCCGTCAGGCCCGGAAGGGAGCAGCGGCAGCAGCAGACTCGGGCGCCGGGGAACGGTGGGCAGGGGTTGCCACCAATCCTTCTGTTATCATCACCGGTTCCTGGGTCTTGCGTATCACGGTGACGGGGCTCATTGGATGTCTGATCCAAAACCGGGTGAATTGAATTGAGAGTTAAAATGTTCAGATTTGCGACACAAAGTGCGGATATTGACTGGCTGGCGGCCGGTTTTGCACTGCGGGGATCCTCATGAGTTACCAGGTGCTGGCGCGCAAGTGGCGGCCACGTACTTTCAAGGACCTGGTCGGACAGGAGCACGTCGTGCAGGCGCTGGTCAATGGTCTCGACCAGGACCGTGTCCATCATGCCTTCCTGTTGACCGGCACCCGCGGCGTCGGCAAGACCACCATCGCCAGGATCCTGGCCAAGTGTCTCAACTGCGAACGGGGGGTGTCCTCAACGCCGTGTGGTGTATGTGGCAGCTGTGTCGACCTCGACGAAGGCCGTTTCGTGGATATGCTGGAAATCGATGCGGCCTCGAAAACCAGGGTGGATGATACCCGCGAACTGCTGGAAACGGTGCAATACACACCGAGCCGGGGCCGTTACAAGGTTTATATCATCGACGAAGTTCACATGTTGTCCGGTCACAGCTTCAACGCCCTGCTCAAGACGCTGGAGGAACCGCCGCCACATGTGAAATTCATCCTCGCGACAACCGACCCGCACAAGCTGCCGGTCACGATCCTGTCGCGTTGCCTGCGTTTCAGCCTGACCCGGCTTTTACCCGGGCAGATCAGCGCGCATCTGCATAAAATCCTGCAAGCCGAATCGATCACGGCGGACGCTTCTGCCGTCATGCGCATCGCCCGCGCCGCCGACGGCAGCATACGCGATGGTCTCAGCCTGCTGGACCAGGCGATCGCCTATGGCGGAGGCAGCCTCAAGGATGCCGATGTGGCGAATATGCTGGGCAGTATTGACCACGCGCACGTCGCCGCCATCATCGATGCACTTGTAAGTTCCGATGCGTCCACACTGCTGGCTATCGTCAACGAGCTGGTACTGCAGTCGCGCAACCTGGAGGGCGCGCTGGATGAACTGGCCGAGGCGATGCACCGCATCGCACTGATCCAGGCGGCGCCGGATTTCCGTGACCCCGTGCGTAACGACTGGGATTCACTGGTGCAGCGTGCTGCACAGATAACGGCGGAAGACGCCCAGCTCTACTACCAGATCGCCATCACCGGCCGCCGGGATCTTGGCCTGGCGCCCGACCCGCGTACCGGTCTGGAGATGACCCTTTTACGTATGCTGGCGTTCAGGCCTGCAGGCAATGATTCATCCGCAACGGCGGGTGGCGCAACACCAGTCAGGATCAAAACGGCTGCCGGCCACGCGCCGCAATCTGCGCGGGCTACACAAACCAGACCTGGCGCAGCAGATTGTCAAGCCGTGCAAGCCGGGGACAAAACGGCTGCCGGCCAGCCGCCGCAATCTGCGCGGGCTATACAAACCATACCTGGCGCAGGAGATAGTCAAGCCGCGCAAGCCGGGGACAAAACGGCTGCCGGCCATGCGCCGCAATCTGCCCGGGTTACACAAGACAAACCTGGCGCAGCAGACAGTCAAGCCGCGCAAACCGGGGACAAAACGGCTGCCGGCCATGCGCCGCAATCTGCGCGGGTTACACAAGACAAACCTGGCAAAAGAGATAGTCAAGCCGCGCAAGCCGCCCGTGCGGCGTTTGACGAATTGCAGAATGCAAAACCGGCCACGAGCGTGGAACCACCAAAATCTGCAGCGGAATTTGAGGCCGCGCCGGAACTTGAATTCGGACGCCAACCCGATCCTGCAGCGGTGGCGGACAAACCAGCCGACGCCGGCGACCCTGCGCGGGACTGGTCCAGTTTGCAAACCCGTCTCGATTTAGCCGGCGCCGTGAGGGAATTTGCCAGGCAGATCCAACTCGTATCCATCGACCGGAACCAATGGAAATTCCTCGTCCCCGCCACCTTGCAGCACCTCGGTTCCGAGAGCGTGGTGCAGAGTCTGAGCACTGCCTTGTCCAGTCATCTCGGTCACGCGGTGAAGCTGGATTTGCACGGTGCTTCCGAGCCGCTCAATTCGGTCGCTGCGGAGGTGACGCGCGCCGAGGGCAAGCGCCAGAGCGAAGCCGAACGCGCCATCGAGGAGGACCCGACGGTGCAGCAACTCAAAAAGGAATTCGGGGCAAAAATTGTTGCCGATTCCATACAACCGATACAATAATCCCGGGCGCCGTTCGCCCACCTGTAAGACGCGAGGAAAGCAGAATGAAAGGCAATATTGCGGGACTGATGCAACAGGCCCAGAAAATGCAGCAGGAAATGCAGAAGGCGCAGGCGGAACTTGCCCGGATGGAGGTTACCGGCCAGTCCGGTGGCGGGATGGTCAGCGTGGTCATGAACGGTCAGCACGCGGTCAAACGGGTCAGTATCGATAGCAGCCTGGTTGGCGACATTGAAATGCTCGAAGACCTTGTGACCGCCGCGGTCAATGATGCCGTCAACCGCATCAGGGAGGCCTCGGAGCAGCACATGTCCGGTTTGACCCAGGGCATGAAACTGCCACCCGGATTCAAGCTGCCTTTTTAAGGTAAGTGTCAACCGGCCTGGATATGTAATGGCATCCGAACCACTGCTGACAAATTTGATCGAATCCCTGCGCTGTTTGCCGGGTGTCGGGCCAAAGACCGCCCAGCGCATGGCCCTGCACCTGCTCGAGCGCAACCGCGAGGGCGGCGTGCGGTTGTCTGCAGTGCTCGCCGCTGCCATGCAGAAAATCGGCCGCTGCAAACTTTGCCGTGATCTTACCGAGTCGGAGGTCTGTGCAATCTGCGCCGATCCCAGGCGCGATCAGACCCAGCTGTGTATCGTTGAATCTCCCGTCGATGTGTTGGCCATCGAACAGGCGACCGCCTACAAGGGCCGTTACTTTGTCCTGCTGGGAAGGCTTTCACCGCTGGACGGGATCGGTCCTGCGGAACTGGGCCTCGACCAGCTTGCCGAGCGGCTCGCAAACGATGCCCCGCGGGAGATGATCGTTGCGACCAATCCGACGGTCGAGGGTGAAGCGACGTCGTACTACCTGCAAAAAATGGCAAAGACACACAACATCCGCGTGACCCGCATCGCCCATGGCGTGCCACTCGGCAGTGAACTTGAATACACGGACCAGTCCACCCTCGCACACGCTTTCGGCAGCCGGTTGCTGATCGATTGAAACAAGACCGGGCGACGGGGTCGCCCGGTTTGTTCAAAGCTGCGACCGGTTTACTCGCTGGCGGCGATGTTGCTGTTATCCAGCAGGATGTATTCGCGGTTGATGTCAACCGTGCGAATGCCGATACCCTTTACATTGACCAGTTCATCGGCGTGCTTGAAATCGCCGTGTTCGGTCCGGTAGCTGACAATGGCCTCGGCCTTGCTCATGCCGACACCTTTGAGCGCCTCGGCGATTTCCTCGGCAGTGGCGGTATTGACATTGACCGGTTGTACTGCCCAGGCCCAGATGGAAAACAATCCTGTCGCCAGAAAAGTGAGCAGCGATTTTATACGTAACGATTGCATATGTACCCCCTATGTGAATTTAAACCATTTTGCTATTGCCTGACCCGTCGATGCGGGACACACACAGGCTAATTTTTGCCGCCGCGAATAAATAGCGGGGAATTGCCAGCCATCGTGTAGGCAATCATGGTTTTTGCAATAACCCGATTCCGTCTCTCACGATTTGAGAATCACGCCTGTTTTAATCACACCCATCAGCATGGGAGATTTCAACATGAATGCAGATTTTCAGTTGCTTGGAAAGACGATCAGCGGCGTTGTGGCGTCACCCGCAAAGGCTAATGAACCCCTTAGAATCTGGATGTTACAGTTTTCAGACGGCACCCACGTCGAGTTTGTTTCACCGTCGGCCAGGCGGCGTCTCAACCGGGTGACCGGTGGTCATCAGCGGTCGCTGGACAGCCAGCCGGAGGCTGCAAAAAAGCTTTCCAATGCTGCCTGATCAGTTATCCACAAATACTGTGGATAACTCTGTTGGTAAGGCTGTCCGCCCTCAGTCGGCTAGGGCAGGGGTCAGGTTTGATCAAAAATTGATCATAATTTTTAATAGTTATAAATAACAACAACATACAGACATGTCTATGATTTCAAATGGTATGAATCCACTGTCATTTATATGTCACATGAACATTCAGTGACTTGTGTATAAACAATTCGAATTGAATCGAGAAAACCCGCATAAGTCATTGATTTGGGGTTTTTGCCTACGCTTCACTCAGCAATACAGATCGTCGCGCCCCAGGCTTCAAGCTGATCCAGGATGGCTTGCGCGTGCCGGTCCGCTGCGTGTGCCTGCCTGGCGGCCAATATTTCCAGCCTGAATCTTTCAGGATTGAGTTGCCGGTCGTCTGCTGGCCGGTTCAGTCTCGCCAGCCTTGCTGTTTGCCAGCGCCGGTTTTCATCCACCGACAGGGTGGCGGGATAATTGCGCGCCCGGTAGCGAAACAGCATTTCCCCCAGTCTTGCATCTTTGCAGGGCCAGGGGAGGCGGCCGAGCATTGCCGGCGCGGTGGTGCGGATTTTATCCATCAGTGCGCGATCCTGGCTGCTGAAAAAATCCCCGCTGTAAATCATCTGGTCCGGATCGGCCCCGGCAGATGGCGGGTAGGGCTTGAAGACGTCCATCACCTTGTTGCGTATCTGCGGCAGGGCCCTGGTGAGTTTTTCTGCGTTCAGCAGACAACGTCGGGGTTCGAGACCGATACGCTGGCAATCGACATCCTTCAGGGCCGCCGCCGGCGCCAGCATGGGTACGTGATTGGTGTGTATCGCCTTTAACGGGATGCGGTCCACGTCGTCGGGCAGATCACCGGCGGGTGTGAACAGGCGGTCGGAAATCTCCTCGGCAGACAACGCCAACAGCGGTTCCGGATCGGTCATCAGGTCATAGACGATGACCGATTTTTTTCTGTCCGGATAAATCGACAACGGCAGCACCAGCGTGGTGCAGCCACGGCTGGCCGGGATTCTTGATGAGGTGTGCAGCACGGGTTCAGGGTGCGCAGTGCTCAGCATCTGCATGACGTGTTGCTGGTCACGCATCTTCAAGGCCCAGTCGAACAGACGTGGCTGGCGTGAACGGATCAGCCGGGCGAGGCCAATGGTCGCCAGTACATCGGACAGCGCTTCGTGCGCACCCGCGTGCTCGATATGGTTGGCCGCACTGAGGTGTTCGAGCTTGAAACTCGGCTTGCCGGGTTCGTGTTCCGGCCATTCGACCCCCTCCGGCCGCAGGGCATAACACATGCGGGCAAGATCGATCAGGTCCCAGCGCGTGTTGTTATGCCTGTATTCGCGTTCGTACGGGTCATAAAAATTCCGGTAAAACAGGTTGCGGCTGAATTCGTCATCAAAATGGATACTGTTGTAGCCGGCGCTGCAGGTCGAAGGTTCCATCATCTCGGCGTGAATTTTCGCAGCGAATTCGGCCTCGATGAGGCCTTTTTTCAGCGCTTGCTGCGGCGTGATGCCGGTGATCAGGCAGGCGACCGGGTGCGGCAACACGTCCGGGGCCGGCTGGCAATACCAGCTGATCGGCTCGCCCACCGGTTGAAGTTCGGCATCGGTACGGATGGCGGCAAACTGGGCTGGCCGGTCCAGCTGTGGATAGGCGCCGAATGTTTCATAGTCATGCCATAGAAAGGTGGGTTCGGATTTCATCCTGGATCATCCTGACTGCCCTGGAGCGATTTTTGGTTGCCTGGCGGCCTGTCGGACCTGACCGATCGTAGCGAGGGAATGTTCGACAGTCTGCAAGACGTCATTGTGGCACAGCGAGGGGATTGTGTTTACACCTGCGCAACCCAATCTGCAAATTTCAGGCAGCCGGATTAAGACGGCTGGGATAAACTGATCAGTTAAACCGGCCAGAACAGAACCGCTTGGACTATGCCCTACGCAAATAACACCATTGAAGAATTGCTCCAGCTGATGGAACTCGAACCGCTCGAGGTCAACCTCTTCCGTGGTGAAAGCCGCGATATTGGCACCTCGCGGGTATTCGGCGGCCAGGTGCTGGCGCAATCGATCATCGCAGCCAGTCGCACGGTGGACGAAGGTGTCATTCACTCGCTGCACGCCTATTTCCTGCGCGCCGGTGACGCCGAAGCGCCGATAGTCTACAACGTTGAACGCAACCGCGACGGCCGCAGTTTCAAGTCCCGCCGGGTGGTGGCGATCCAGCACGGCCGCCCGATATTCACGATGGCGGCGTCATTCCAGCTGGAGCAGGAAGGTCCGACACACCAGTTGGAGATGCCGGATGTGCCGATGCCGGAAGAGTTATCGTCGGAAAGCGACATTCCGGAGGAGCATCTCGGACGGGTTCCGCCCTTGTTGCGGCGCTGGTTCACGCGCACCGGCCCGTTTGATTTTCGCCCGGTCAGGAAGAGGGATATATTCCATCCGCAGCCACAACCCCCCTATTCGAATATCTGGTTTCGCCTGAATGCAAAAATCGAAGTGTCCGACCTGATGCACCGGGCGTTAATGGCGTATGCCTCCGATTTTCACCTGGTCGGCACCGCGGTCCTGCCGCACGGCATTTCCTTTCTGCAGGAAGACCTGCTGATGGCCAGCCTCGATCACGGCATGTGGTTTCATCGCCCGGCGCGCGTGGATGACTGGATGCTGTATTCCTGTGACAGTCCCAGCAGCAGCGGTGGCCGGGGATTGGCGCGAGGGTTGATTTATGATCGCGATGGCAGGCTGATTGCCAGCACGATCCAGGAAGGTATGATACGCGTGGGCAAACCACCCGCAGAGAGGAATGAATCATGAGCGATCAAGTTGAACTGGCGACCTTTGGCGCCGGCTGTTTCTGGGGCGTGGAAGCGCGTTTCCGCGCGCTGGAGGGTGTGCTGGAAGCCACCTCCGGATACATGGGCGGGCAACCCGGGCCGACTTACAAGCTGGTATGCACCGGCACCACCGGGCACGCGGAGGTCGTGCAGGTCCAGTTTGACCCTGGATTGGTCAGTTACGCAAAGCTGCTGGAGATGTTTTTTGAGATACACAATCCGACCACGCTGAACCGGCAGGGCCCCGATGTTGGCAACCAGTACCGCTCGGTGGTCTTCTTTCATTCCCCCGGGCAGGAAACAGCCGCGAGGCAGGCCATCCTTGAAGTCGACAAGAGCGGTCGCTGGCAGCAAGCGGTGGTGACCAGGGTCGAGGCAGCGGTGACATTCTGGCCCGCAGAGGAATATCACCAGCGTTATCTCGAGAAAAACGGCCTGGGTTTCTGCGCGATTTAAGGAAGCTCTGATTAATGCCATCCTGGCATTATCAGAGCGCGGCAGCCGAAAAGTGTGATTTTCGACTGCCTTACAAATCAACGGCTGAGCGCCGCTGATTTGGCGACACATCCGTGTGTCGCGGGAACCTCTGAATTAATCAGAGGTTCCTTAAGCCGTAGCCGGAAGTGTTGAAACAGATGTGGAAGCAGATATCTGATGAACCTGTCAGCTGTTATATAATGATTTTCCGAGGTATCGAGTTGACCAGGAATAATGGCAAATGAATACCCCTGGCAAGATTCGTCGAAGGGTCTGGAAAACACTATGTATCA
>JBFZEL010000357.1:0-3292 GCA_041306925.1 Lysobacterales bacterium | reverse complement strand
AATGATTCAGCCGATAAACACTCCATGGGCACTGACTCCTGAGCAAGTATTTGAGGCCGCGACGACGCATCGCGATGGACTGGATTCGTCGACAGCGGCGCAGAGGCTTGCGGAACACGGACGGAATGTGCTCGCAGTCACGGACCGCGAGCCCTGGTACCGCATTCTGCTGCAGCAGTTCGCCAATCCCTTGGTCTATATGCTGATCGGGGCTTCGGGAGTAAAAGCCTATTTCAAGGGTCCTATGGATGCTGTTGTGATCGGTGCCGTACTCCTCTTCATGGCCATAGTCGGGTTCGTACAGGAGATGAAAGCAAAAAAGGCCATGGCAGCCCTTATTAACTTGAGTGCGCCAAAGGCCAAGATCCGCAGGAGCGGCACTACCCAACTGGTGGATGCGACTGAAGTAGCCATAGGCGATCTTCTTGTTCTTGATGCCGGAGACCGTGTCGCTGCAGACGCACGTCTGATCGAAGCGGTCAATCTCAGAGTCGACGAGTCGACCTTTACCGGCGAATCGCTCCCAGTGGAAAAGGAAGTTCGCGTTCTGCCACACGGGGCGTCAATTCACGAACGCCGGAATATGGTGTTCATGGGGACAACCGTTACTCGCGGCCGGGCCGTTGCAATAATTACAGCCACTGGGATGCGTACAGAAATCGGCCGCATCGCGGAGGCGGTCGCCAGCACGGAGAAGGACAAGACCCCTTTGCAGCAAAGCATTGATAAATTAGGGCACGCTCTCATCTGGGTGGTAGCAGGCGCCTGTGCCATGCTGGCCGTAGCGGCTCTGATGCGGGGCATGGGCTGGGTGGATGTCATGCTGCTGGCTGTGGCTGCGGCAGTGGCTGGAATCCCGGAAGGTCTGCCGGCGGCCGTGACGGTCGTCCTGTCCATCTGCGTCAACAGCATGGCCAAGCGAAACGTCCTGATTCGAAAACTTGCCGCTGTCGAGACACTCGGAACCGCGACTGTGATATGCTCGGACAAAACCGGTACGCTGACCCTGAACCAGATGACCGTACGTGGAATCTGGACTGGAGGACGGCATCTAACAGTCACAGGCAGCGGTTACGAACCGGTCGGCGAGTTCCTCCAAAACAATAGCCGCATTGAGCCGAGCGGCGATACTCCCCTTTTGCATACCTTGCGTGGCGCATTGCTCTGCAACGATGCCATTCTGAGCGCGACCGACAGCGGTCATCAGATTCTGGGTGATCCCACTGAGGGAGCTCTCCTATCGGCGGCGGGAAAAGCCGGGCTCGAGAAGAAGGTTTTGGAGGCCTCCCATCCCCGACTGGGTGAGATCCCTTTCGAGAGCGAGCAACAGTTCATGGCCACGCTGCATGCCGAAGGCAGCCAGCGCGTGGCTTATGTCAAAGGCTCGCTGGAGCGGTTACTGCCGATGTGCGTCCGCCTGCGGACCCTCGACGGTGATCGGGAAATGGATGCAGCCGCCCGACAGGATACAATCGAGGCCAATGAGTTCCTGGCCGCCCAGGCATTCCGCGTACTGGCCATCGCCGTCGCCCCCTATCCCGTAACGCTCGGGCGACTCGACGCTTCCCAACTGCCTGGCCGCCTGATTCTGCTGGGACTCGTGGGCATGCTGGATCCGCCGCGTGATGAAGCCCGCAGCGCCATCCAGGCCTGCAAGCAGGCCGGAATTCGGGTAACCATGATCACCGGCGACAACCCGTACACTGCAGCGGCGATAGCCGCCGCACTCGGAATTTGCCGAGTAGGCGAGAAAGCAACTGTCGGCAGGGATATCGAGGCTATGGATGACGCGCAGCTGCTCGCTACGTGCCGCACTCAGAACGTATTCGCCCGCATCGAACCCCTTCACAAGCTGCGAATTGTCCAGGCATTTAAACGGGATGGCCACGTCGCGGCCATGACAGGTGACGGTGTGAACGACGCTCCGGCACTAGAGGCCGCAGGAATCGGCATCGCGATGGGTGTCACAGGAACAGACGTTGCCAAAGAGGCCGCGGACATGGTACTTGCTGACGACAACTTCGCCTCGATCGTGGCCGCGGTCGAGGAAGGCCGTATCGTCTTCAACCGGTTGCGGAACGCGACCTTCTTCCTTCTGATGACCTGTACAGGCGAACTCGCAACCCTCTTTCTTAGCATCGCACTCTACGGTGAGTCCCCGCTCGAACCAATCCAAATACTGTGGATCAATCTGGTAACCGGTGCCCTCGTAGCCATACCTCTGGGGCTGGAACCGGGCAACGGCGATGAGTTGACGCAACCTCCTCGCGACAGCGCCGTCGGTCTGCTGTACCCCGGCATGCTCATGCGAATTTTCCTCGCAGGGCTTTTCATGGCCCTGCCAGTCACCTGGATTTTTCACCACGCCCCCTTACCCAACGTGCCGGATGAAGCAACCGCACATGCACTGCGTCAGACCATCGCGTTCACCAGCATCATTGTGTTCGAGTGGTTTTTTGCCTTTCAGGCGCGCTCTTCCGAAAAGGGCGTACTCAGACTCGGCCTTTTCCGCAATCGTGCGCTGTTCCTATCCATGGCCGTTGGTCTTGGATTGCAGGTGCTGGTGGTTTACCTGCCATTTGCCAACCGCGTGTTTCATACACAGCCTCTGCCGCTCGCGGAATGGGGATGGGTCATGCTGCCCGCTGTGGTTGTTGTTTCGCTTGAAGCGATCCGCAAGCGGGTGGCCCCGAAATTGTTTGCAGCCGGTCAATGGAAAAAAATCCGCATGCGTGACGTGTTTGTGAGACGGACCGCACAGGTAGCGCAGTACAGGCGATGAGGACTATTGCCAAGAAAAATACAATCAAGAAGCGCACGCTGAGCACAGAATCCTGCTCATTGATAGCTGTTGCTGTACTGTATAAGCCGCTGGCTTGGGTGATCAGCCGCATAAACGAGCTGTTGAGTTTTATACAGGATGAAGACAGATTGCATGCAAGTTCTCAAGCGAGTCTTTAAAAATCGTCGTCGTAGAGAAATTCCGATATGCATATTCTGTTACCACAAGGTGGGTACTGAATTGTTTTCCAGGGTATTTGGTAAAATATGCCATATCAACAACTGGAAATTTCAGTCTCTTACGGGTATGCAGACACAAATGCCTCAAAATGCTGATGTAATATTATTCGGTCACTCGCTGATTGATTTTGACAATGTCGCAACGCCGTTTGTCGGCATCCATGTGATCAGAGACCCAAGAGATATTGTGGTTTCAGGTTACCAGTACCATTGCAGAACCTCAGAAAAATGGTGCATCAACTCAGACTTCACGCCTGAACCGCCAATACTA
>JBFZEL010000356.1:0-3593 GCA_041306925.1 Lysobacterales bacterium | reverse complement strand
TTGGCCGGCTGGATATCTATGTCGCCAACGCCGGCATCAACGATGCCAATAAAACCCATTTCCTCGATATCACGCCCGAGCAGTACACGCGCATCATGGATGTCAATCTGAAGGGTATGTTTTTCGGCGGTCAGAAGGCCGCGCGGCAAATGGTCAAGCAGGGTCAGGGCGGCGTCATCATCAACATGTCATCGGTGAACGCGCACCTGGCGCTCGATGCCCAGGTGGTTTACACCACTTCCAAGGGCGGTGTACAGCAGCTGACCAGGGTCCAGGCCGTGGCCCTGGCGCCCTACAACATCAAGGTCAACGCGATGGCCCCCGGCCCGATTGAAACGGAACTGATGCGCAGGGTGGGCTCCGATCAGCAGTTGATGGACACCATCCTGTCACGCACACCCCTGGGGCGGATTGGAACGGCCCGGGAATGCGGCAGGCTGGCG
This sequence comes from Lysobacterales bacterium, assembly GCA_041306925.1. GTDB lineage: Bacteria > Pseudomonadota > Gammaproteobacteria > Xanthomonadales > SZUA-36 > SZUA-36. The sequence continues at coordinate 3,150 of JBFZEL010000356.1, read as the reverse complement.
GTGTTCCTGGCCAGTGATGATTCGGATTTCATTTTTGGCCAGTCTATCTATATCGATGGCGGCAGGGGCTTCCAGGCCTTCCCAGCACCTGGCTACAAGACGGTGACCGATGAGGATTATGCACGTCTGCAGAGCCTGTGAATCACAGGTTCCGGGTTGATGGCGCTGCCGCCGGAACTGGAGTGGGTCGACGCCCACCACCACCTCTGGGACCTTGCGCGTATTGAATATCCCTGGCTGCTGGCAAAGGGCGAGGTGCGTTTTTTCGGACAACCCGACCCCATCAGGAAAAACTACCTGGGGCGCGACTATGCCGATGATAGCGGCGGCCGGATTGCACGCAGCGTGCATGTCCAGGTGGGCGCCAGGAAAGGTTTCGAACTCGAGGAGACAGCGTTTGTAAATGACTGCTCACGTCTGTCCGGCGGCAACCTGCCCGCAGCGGCGGAGGTTGCCGTGGATCTTGGCGGGCCGGGCTTGGAAAAAGCACTCGATGCCCAGCTGGCCTACCCGGTCACGCGTGGTGTGCGCCACATGATTGGCAAGAGCGCCGGGGAAAACCCGTACCTGCCACCTTTCGAACCGGATATCTGGATCGAAAACTGGCGGTTGGTGGCCAGTCGTGATCTGAGTTTTGATCTTCAATTCACCGAAGAACAGTACGAAAAGGTGCTCGCCGCACTCGAGCAGGTAACAGAACTCAGGGTCGCAATCTGCCACCTGGCATCGCCGTGGGACCGCTCGGCTGAAGGGCTTGCACGCTGGCTGTCCTGGATGAAACGGTTTGCTGCGCTGCCCAATACGGTCATGAAAATATCCGGTTTGAGCATGTACACCAAACACTGGGATGAATCGGAATTTTTAAGGTGGGCGGAAGCTGCGCTTGAAGTTTTTGGGGCCAGGCGGTGTATGCTGGGGTCCAATTTCCCGGTTGACCGGTTGTATGTGAGCTACGACAAATTGTTCGCAGCCTGGCAATCGCTGGTTTCCCGGTGCGATCCGGACGAGGCGTTGCACCTTGCCGGGCGCAGCGCCAAGAGGTTTTACCGGCTCTAGCCCCCGAGATACCAGTCGCGCAGCGCCCGGTTGACATCAGCGGGTCTCTCCAGCATCGAAAAATGACCGCAGGCATCCAGCATCTGAAGCTTGCTGTTTTCGATCAGCCGGTGCATCCGTGTTTGCAAATCCAATGGACATAACGGATCGTTTGCCGCGCCCAGGATCAGTGTCGGGCACTTGATGGTCCCAAGGGTTGCGCCGGAGTCCGGACGGGATGCGTGCGCATTGACCTGTGCCTCGAAACATGCCGTGCCCAGTTCACAGGCCATGTCGATGATCAGCTTGCGGGCCGCGGCGGATTGCCGGTGCAGGTAGCGGTCCAGATAGCACTGCCGTATGACAGATTCCATGCCTTCGGCTTTGGCTTGCTGGAGGTGCGCGCGTCTTGCCGCCTGGTTTTCACTGCTGTCCGCGAGGAAGTTGCTGTTGAGCAGCGCAAGTTTGCCGATCAATTGCGGAGCCTTGCGGGCTATCTCCATGGCGACCATACCGCCCATGGAGAAACCGATGATTGCCGCGGCACCATGCGGGGCTATTTTTTCGATAGCAGTATCCGCCATTTTGGAAATGTGGTCTTCAAGGGTGAATTCCACCAGCGTGATACGCGGCGCGAGCGATTCAAGTTCCCTGGCCTGAAGATCGAAAACGGCGGGTGTGCAAAGCGTACCCGGTATGAACAGGACGGGCTGCCTGGTCACTCAGCTACGTGCGGATGAACCGGTAATCAGGGTTCCGGACAGCACGCGCTTTTCAGGCGGCGCATCCGGGTGCTCGATCCGCTCCATGAGTATGCCAACCGCCGCCTTCGCCATCTGGTTGACGGGCTGGCGGATCGTGGTCAGTTCATAACCACTCCAGAAAGCGGCGTGGATGCCGTCGAAACCAACGACGGAAAGTTGTTCCGGAACCTTGATGCCCTGTCCGCCACGGGCCTCGTCGATACAGCCGATTGCCATTGAATCATTGCTGCAGATGACCGCATCAGGGGCATCGTGATCTCGCATCCATTCGGCAAACAGGTCCTTGCCAGACTGGTACGAAAAGTCACCGTATAAAACAGGCACATCTTCGAATCCGTGCCTGGCGAGATGCGCGAGCGCAAGGGACCGCCGCTCATTGGCGACATCGGAGCGCGTGGGTCCTGACAGCACCAGGAAACTCTTGTGGCCACCGCCGATCAGCAGGTCAACCAGTTGCTTGAGGCCCTGGTCGTGATCGACGCATACGGTGTTGACCGGATAGTTGGTGACCTGGCGGTTATACAGCACCACCGGTATTTGGTGTTCTTCGAACTGGGCGATATCGCGGTAATCGAAATGCGCCGCCAGGGCAATGACACCATCCACCTGGTAGACCCAGATCTGCTCCAGCAATTCATCAAGTTGCTCTGACTCATCGAGTGTAAACAACAGGACCTTGACGTTATGTTCCGACAACTGTTCGGTAATACGTGAAAGCAGCTCAGGGTAGACCAGCGTTGAGGTGGAGGAAATGATGACCGCTACCATGCCCGAGCGTTGCGTAATCAGCATGCGGGCGATGGCGTTGGGCTTGTAACCCAGTTTTTTCGCGGCCTTCATGACCATGTCCCGGGTCTTGTTCGAGACGCTCAGACCCGGTCGAAAAGCCCTCGAAACAGCCGATTGGGAGACCCCGGCGGCCTGTGCGACGTCATAGGACGTGACGCGTTTCTTTCTGGTGCTATTGCTCATATCGTCTTAGACGGATGTCCGCTTGTTCCTTGTGGCCGGCAAAACCTTCGAGGGCGCACAAGCGTGAACAATAATGTCCCACGACGACGGACGCCTCCCTGGTTACCTTCTGATAGGTGCAGGTCTTGATGAACTTTCCTACCCATAGGCCGCCAGTATAGCGGGCTGATTTCAAGGTCGGCAACGTATGATTGGTGCCGATGCATTTATCGCCGTAGGAAACATTGGTTTCCGGCCCCAGGAACAGCGCGCCGAAGTTGCTCATATTGTCCTTGAAGTAGTCCGGGTCCTGCGTCATTACCTGGACGTGTTCAAACGCGAGTTCATCGGCGACCTGTACCATTTCCTCATACGTATCACAGACGATAACCTGGCCGTA
>JBFZEL010000355.1:0-3176 GCA_041306925.1 Lysobacterales bacterium | reverse complement strand
CGTAGATGAGATCCACGAGCCGGTCCGCCTGCTCCAGGAACATGCGGGCCTTGTTTTCCTCTTCATACTCCCTGGCCAGGGTTTCACGGGCTTCTTCAAAACTCATGCCGGCGGCCTCGCGGATTCCTTTCAGCTGGATGACGTGCCAGCCAAAACCGGTCTGTACCGGGTCGGAAACCGGCGCTTCCAGCGACAACTCGTACATGGCTGCTTCAAAAGACTGCACCATTACACCCGGCTCGAGCCAGCCCAGGTCGCCACCTGCTTCCGCCGACCCCTCGTCCTGTGAGTTTGCTTTTGCCAGCGCGGCAAAATCCTCACCTGCACGCGCGCGCTTGGCAAGGTCCTCTGCCGTTTGCCGGGCGGTTTCAATTTCAGCCTCACTCGCGTTTGGCTCTACCTTGATCAGTATATGTGCCACCTCGCGCTGCTCGGGCGTCACAAAACGCGCCTTCTGTGCTTCAAACTGGCCACGCAGGTAGTCTTCTTCGGGTGGCAATCCTGGCGGCATTGAAGATGCGTCCAACTCGATATATTCGATAGTGACCTGCTCTTCGGACTGGAAATCTTCACTGTGTGCAGCATGCCAGGCAGTGATTTCCTCTTCACTGATCGCGGCAGGAGGATCCGCAACCTGGGTTGGCACCAGGACCGTATTAAAAGTCCTCTGCTGGTCGAGCAGACCGACGAATTTATTCACTTCGGCGGTGGTTGCGATACTGCTCTCCGCAATATTCTTGGGTAATTCGGTTACCACGATATTCAGCCGCATTTCAGCCTGGAATTGATTGGGTGTCATCCCCTGTGAAAGCAGCCTGGACTGGTAAACGTCTGCATTGAACTGACCATCGACCTGGAAAGCCGGAATCTTGCGTATTTCCTCTGCCAGCGTGGCGTCATCCACATCGAGCCCCAATGCCTGTGCAGCCTGTGTAATCAGTTCCTGGTCGATCAGGTTGTCCAGGTGCTCACGGCGCACCACCAGCTGGTCGAACTGCACCGGATCATAGGCTGCACCCATGAGCGACTCCATCCGCCGTCGGTAATTGGAGAAACTCTGGTTGAATTCATTTGTTGTAATTTCTTTGTCGTTGACCCTGGCGACAATATTGTCACCGCTCGAGGTGAAGTACTCATTAACACCTACCAGGGCAAAAGGTACAATTAGAATGCCGAGTATGGTGAAGGCAAGAACCCCGGTGAGTCTTTCACGAATTGATTGAAGTACCATGCTTTAACAACCTTTTCAATTCAAATATCACATAAGAAAAAGGCGCCTTGAAGGCGCCTTTGTCTTTCATATGGCGGAGTGGACGGGACTCGAACCCGCGACCCTCGGCGTGACAGGCCGATATTCTAACCAACTGAACTACCACTCCACGTAAGATGGTGGGTGCTGAGGGGATCGAACCCCCGACCCTCGCCTTGTAAGGGCGATGCTCTACCAGCTGAGCTAAGCACCCCCCGCTTGAAGGCGCGCTAGTTTACGGCATCCTTTAGGGCTTTGCCAGCCTTAAATGTCGGATTATTGGATGCCTTTATCTTGATGGTAGCGCCAGTCCGCGGGTTGCGTCCGGTGCGTGCGCCACGACGTTTTACAGAGAAGGTACCGAAGCCGACCAGGGACACTGTTCCACCGCCTTTCAGCGCTTTGGTGACTGCAGTGGTAAGACCGTCCAGGGCACGACCGGCGTCCGCTTTGCTCAGGCCTGAATTGGCCGCAATTGCATCTATCAGATCAGATTTATTCATTTTATGCACTCCATTTTTTTCAGATGTCGAATGTGAAAGAAGAAGACTTGAACATGACCTTCAGCGTCTAACCCCCACTGAAAAATCCGCCGATTGCGAGAGTTGACTAAACTCCCGCAAGGCCTTACAAATAAAGGCCTGCAAGCCGAGTCGTCATGTTAATACACGACTCCGTAACGACGCAACAGCTATTAATCGTTAAGACAACTTTTTGGATTAATATCTGCATCCAAGCAGTTCAAATGGTTCAGAAGATTACTTTTTCGGCCTAGTGAAAAATTTCCGGATTCCGTCCGGATCCGAATCTGACCATTCCAACCATGAATTGTCATGCTGGAACCAGCAGTCAAAAGTGCTGCCCCGTGATTTGTCACGGGACAGGCAATCAATGCGGTCTGGTTTCCGATTCCGCCACTATTGGCCGCGCGGTCTCCGGCCCGACGGCAGCAGGTAATGGCACGGGATACTCAACCAGCGCGATCTCGAGAACCTCATCAATGGTTTTCACCGGACGAATATCCAGCTTGCGCAAAATATTTTTTGGAATATCTGCCAGGTCCTTCTCGTTTTCGGACGGGATGATGACTGTTTCGATGCCCCCGCGATGCGCCGCCAGGAGTTTTTCTTTCAAACCCCCGATCGGCAGCACGGTTCCACGCAGCGTGATTTCACCGGTCATGGCAACGTTGGCGCGCACCGGTATCCTGGTCAGGGCCGACACAAGCGCCGTACACATACCAACACCCGCGCTCGGACCGTCCTTGGGTGTAGCGCCTTCAGGAACGTGGATGTGCGCGTCAAACTTCTGATAGAAATCGGGATCCAGACCCAGGTCTTTGGCCTTGCTTCTGACGACCGTCATCGCCGCCTGGATCGACTCCTTCATCACGTCACCCAGTTGACCGGTTTGCTCCAGCTTGCCTTTGCCAGGCATCAACATAGCCTCGATCTGCAGGAGTTCTCCCCCGACCTGGGTCCAGGCGAGACCGGTCACCTGACCGATGGCGTTGCTTTCCTCTGCCAGGCCATAACGAAACTGTTTAACGCCGAGAAACGATTCCAGGTTACGTACTGAAACATTCACGTTGCCGAGTTTTTTATCGAGCGCCAGTTTTTTCACCGCCTTACGGCAAATCTTGGCGATTTCGCGCTCCATGTTACGCACACCCGATTCGCGCGTGTAATAACGGACGATTTCGACCAGCACCTTGTCGCTGATCTGAATCTCGGACGCCCGTAAACCATGCTGTTCCATCTGTTTGGGTAGCAGGTAATTGCTGGCGATATGCAGTTTCTCGTCTTCGGTATAGCCGGGGATGCGTATGACTTCCATACGGTCGAGCAGTGGGCTGGGTATGTTCAAGGTATTGGCGGTAGCCACGAACATCACGTCGGACAGGTCAAAGTCAACCTCGAGATAATGG
>JBFZEL010000354.1:0-2500 GCA_041306925.1 Lysobacterales bacterium | reverse complement strand
CCGGCAGCGAATCCGTTGTTGTAGAGGACCAGTCCGCCATGCACCTGGCCGACGCTTTGCGCCACGGATGAGTGAAGGAAGCCGGCGACGATTCCCCACTGCCAGCCGAACCGGTGTTTGCCGCGACCGTGGGTTCCAGCCGCGACCTGGCAAAGCGCCTGGCGCGCCAGGTCGCGATCGATGCCTGGTTTGTGCTGGTGGTTTCGATGTTGATCGGATCCTACGTGCTGGCTCTGTTTGGCGTTTCGCTGCCGGTGGTACGCATTGGCGGCGGTCTGCTGGTGGTGGCAACCGCCTGGCAGATGCTGCACCAGGTTGAAGATGATGACGTGCATGCCATTGCCGCGGAAGAAGCCATAGAGCTGCCAGACGCCAAAGTCATCCAGCGCAGCTTCTTTCCCATCACCTTCCCGCTCACCACCGGGCCAGGCACCATCGCTGCTTCCATTGCTCTGGGTGCGAAAAGCCCCACTGAACCCATGAAGTATGTCCTGGGCGCATTGGTGGCAGTTGGTGGAGCAGTACTGGTTTCGATCACGCCCTACCTGATCTTCAAGAACTCAGTCAAAGTGCTGGTCTGGCTGGCCAAGATCGGTACGTTGGTCATGATTCGCATGACGGCCTTTATCCTTTTGTTTATCGGCATCGAAATCATGTGGACCGGTTGGGCCGAGTTGAACGGGATTATCTGAAGACGGCGTTTTTCGGGCAACGCGAACTGCGCGAGGTTGAAAACATCAGTCTCCCAGCCTTGATCAGGAATTCTTTCGTTCTTCACACCATGCCGCTGGCAGAGCGGAAAATCACCACGCAGCCGAGCAACACGGTACTCAGTCCCACCACAACTGAAAACCCGTTGTGGGCTCGGGCCAGGCGTCGTGAAGTCAGGCGCATGGGTATGGCGATCACTACCGACAGAGCCGCCATGCCGGCGATCGAGCCAATGCCAAACAGGGCGATGTAAGCCAGTCCCCAGGCCGGCGTGCTCAAGGCTTCGAGGCTGAGCAGAATTAGCGCCGCCGAGCCCGCCATGCCATGCACCATGCCAACGAACAGTGCGCGCAGCGGGAATCCGTGGCTGTGCTCGTGGTGGTCCGGGTCATGTTGCACCGATTTGCCGGCATGCGCATGGGCGTGAAAATGCTTTTCGCCGTCGGCGTGGCGGTGAACGTGAAAGTGAACACGTCGGCGCCAAAGGCGGTACAGCACCTCCGCGCCCAGCACCACCAGCATGATGCCTACCGCGAGCTCCAGCGCCAGCGCCGCCCGCTCCGGTACAACCAGGCCCAGCACCAGCACGGCACCGCCGAACAGCAGCAATGTGAGCGTGTGTCCCGCGCCCCAGGCCGCGCCTTGCCATACCGTGTGACCGAGCGAGCGGCTGCGCGTGACCAGGGTGGCTACTGCAGCAAGGTGATCTGCATCCAGCGCATGCCGCATTCCGAGCAACAAGCCGAGCAACAGGGTGGCGCCGATGCTCACCGCTTCTTACTCAAGCTTTAGGGCTGGCAACAGGAACAGCCAGGTGACCAGCACGAAGGCGGCGGTCAGGGTCGGAACCCCAAAGGGTGTCAGGGCGGAGATCATGGCGCCTTGCACAATTACCGACAGCACCGTAGCGACCAGCGTGTAAACGACCACCCGGGGACTGGGACGGTAAAACACCGCACCCAGCGCGATAGCCGTAAGCACCGGGTTGAACCCCAGCAAACCGGCGGAAACCAATTGGCTCTCGGCGCCGAGTGCGTGCGCTGTGATCAAACCGACCACCGCGCCCAGCAAGGCAAACACAGCTGCCGGCAGCGAACTGACCGCCAGCCCGGCCAACAGCAGCAGCGCAGCCGGGCCATGGCCCTTGAGGAACACCTGCGAAATGCTGGTCAAAAGGCCCTGCAGGAATTCAATCGGCTGCAGCAGGTTGGCTGCCGCGGGGTCAATAGGCACGATAACGCCCACCGGAGGCAGGGCACCGCCCTCCAGCCCGGAAAAGGCATGAGTGCCGAGCAACAGCAGCCAGCTGGTCAGCACAAACGGCGCGGTCAGCACGGACACGCTCCAGGTCTTGAACATATTGACCAGCGCCAGCATGACCACCACCGAGACCGCGCCACCAAATACAACGTAAAACCAGAGCAGTAGCGAGGGCTCCATGAAGGTGGGCAAGGCCAGGCCGGTCAGGTAGGCATTGAAGCCGTACAAGCCTCCATTGAGCCCGGCTTCATCCACCCGCAGCCATTGCGCTGTCAGCGTGCCCGCCACCAAGGCCACCAGGCCACCTATGGCCACCTGGGGCACGCCACCGGCCCAGGAGCCCCAGGCTATGGCGATGAAAAACAGCAGGCCACTGAGGGGATTGTCCTGGAACATCACCTGACCGATGCCGCGCAGCAGGCGGTCGACGAACCGCAGGGCTGCTGTCGAGGCACTGAGGCCTTCCCACCACGCAACTGATGATTTATTCATAGCTGGTCCGCATTCAACGCCAGAAATAGGGTTGTGG
>JBFZEL010000353.1:0-5496 GCA_041306925.1 Lysobacterales bacterium | reverse complement strand
GGCGGAGACCTCGACCACCCTGGCGGTGTGTTGCGCCAGCGCCTCATCCAGCGTCAGGTAGTCCTTCTCCAACGCCCGTTCACGGATCAGCGGGTGTGTTGCCAGGCCGCCGTGTGTCATCACTTCGCCGACCCGCAGGCCGGATAACGCTTCTGCTACCACATTCATGACATTCTCCTCAGTGCCCCGCAACTGCGGGGTCATTCAACAGGTCACATTCAACGGGCCAGGCAATGGTCAGGCCACCCTTCGCCATGAGTTTTGCTACCCCGCGTGCTGCGCCGGGTCACGCCAAACTGCACTTTAAACGGTGGGCCTCTCAATTCATGAGAGAGCCCTCGGCGGCCGGTTGTTTTACCTTCATCCTGTCGAAGAAACGAAAATGTTCGACAAAACCGACTGGTAAATTAGCCCCGGCTGGGCTAGGCTAGAACCACTACAAGCCAATGTTTTAGCGACATTGGACCATATTCGACAAAATTCACTGTCTAATATACATTCGACAGTATATATTGTCAATCACGGATATGCATATGAACGAAGAACGCAACTACACCCTGGCCGAACTGGCTGAAACTACCGGCCTGACCGAACGCACCGTGCGTTATTACATCGAGCAGGTACTGCCGCCGCACCACAAGCAGGGCCGCGGCAAACTGGCGCGCTACGGCACCGCCACCCTGAACGGCATCCGCTTCATTTTGCTGGTCGATGAGCGCTATGGTTTCAAGCCCGGCCAGGCAAAGGGCGTGCTGGCGGGTATCGGGCAGGACACCGTCGACCGGGTGGTGCGCGGTGAAGAGGAACTGGCGGTGATGACGGTGCCGCTCGACGCACCGGTCATGAAATTTTCACGCGCTGCAAGCCTGTCGCGTGCCAGCGAGCGCATGGAAAAATACAAATTGATGGAGCCGCGCGGTCCGGAGGCCGACCTTTCACCGCGGATGCCGAAAAGCTCGCGTCTTGAAGAGGTCATGGTCAGGCTGGAGGAGCCCGGAGCGGTGTTCGAGCCATCTGTCAGTTACCCTTCAGCGCCCGACAACGATCCCTGGCGCACGATTTTTACACGCGGCCCGGTGCGTATCCAGTTCCGTGGCCAGCACTTGCCAAACGCGCACCAGCGGCAGCAACTCGAAGCCGCCGCGCGACTTATCGAACTGGCGCTGAAATGACCGGGTCGGCCTGCATGGTCTAAACTACGGTAGACAGGGCAGTCAAATACCGCTAACCGTTTGGGAGAAGCAGCATGAAGCGATTTGTAATTTGTCTCGATGGAACCTGGAACAACGCGTCGAAGGAAAACGAGCGCGACGATGGCTCAAAGGTCTTCCGCCCCACCAATGTATTGAAGATGGCACGGGCGACGGAGAAATACGACCGCGACGGCAACCTGCAGATCACCTACTACGACGAGGGTGTCGGGGCGATGAACCGCGCACCCAACATGCGCACCAAGATGGTCCGGTTTTTTGACAACAAGCTCGGTGGCGGCTGGGGTGCGGGTTTCGAGGTCAACATCGAGGAAGCCTATACGTTCCTGGCCAACAATTACGACCATGCGGACGAGGTCTTCATTTTCGGCTTCAGCCGCGGTGCGTCGCAGGCCCGCAGTCTCTGCAACCTGATCGAATGGGCGGGTGGTTTTCCCGCCAAGAACGATGTCTATTACATCCCGAGGATCGTCACCGCCTATCTCGAAGCAAGGGGGCAGGGCAGCGTAAATACGCTGATCGACGCACTCAACCTGCGCCGGGCGCAGAGAAATGACCCACCGCTTGAACCTTTCCTGGTGCCAAAAATGGCTTTCCTGGGGGTCTGGGACACGGTCCTGGCGCTCGGTTCGAGAATCCAGGCGCGCGCAGGGTCAAGCGACGAATCCTTGCGCTTTCACACACCCTCCACGCCACCACGCAGCGTCAGGAGCATACGCCACGCGCTCGCCATCGACGAGCAACGGCATGACTTTCAAGCGGAAATATTCAACGGGCCCGGCGAGTGCCGGGATTTCGAACAGCGCTGGTTTGCCGGGGTCCATTCCAACGTTGGCGGGGGTCTGATGGACGACAGCCTGGCGAATTGCGCACTGCTGTGGATGTACGAACAAGCCGCGGCGTGCGGCCTGGCGCTGAATCCGGCTTACCTGAAATTTTTCCGCTGCTACGCGGCGGGCAAGGCTTCCGAAAAGACGGTTTTTTACAAGGCCGGTGATACCCTGATGCAGCCGATCCGGGGTTTTCAGGGCATCCGGCAGCTGACAGCGGCAGCGGGCTCGACACTGGACAAGTCCGTCCTGACCCGACTGAATGCAAACCCTGCCGAACACAAGAACCTTGGCGAGGCCTATCGCCCGGAAAACCTGCTGGCCTACCTGGCGGCCAACCCGGCCTACGATCACGAATTGAACAAGGACCTGCTGGCGACCGTCACACGAATGCGCGGCTGAGGCAACAACTGTTCAGGCACCGCTGCGGGTGATGTGTTTGCGGCGCAGGCGTCAGCCGCCGGCCTCCACCGACAGACCCGTTGGAAAGTAAGCCTCGTAGCCCCGGGCCTTCTGGTCCGCCGTATCCGCCCAGCGTTCGGTGCGCCCGGTGCGATAGTTGAAATACAGTTGCGGTTTGCCCTTGGCCTGGTGTTTTTCCAGGATCAGTTTGATGGTCCGGTCATGCGGATGACCAAAGATCTTGCCGGAGGTCGAAAACAGGTAACGGCGGCATTTGATCAGGGCCAGCAACTCCGCGGATATGTTCGAGACGCTGCCGTGATGGGGCAGTTTGAATAACTCCAGTTGCAGGGTTGCGGGTGGTGTTCCCCCATCGCTGCCCTGACCTGCCAGCCAGCGTTCCAGGCTGGCGGCCATGACCGGCGCATAGGCATCCCCGGACAGCAGGTAGCGTTTGCCCTGCCACTCGGCGATCACGGCGATACTGCTGCCGTTGGCGGGTGAACTGTCGCTGCCGAACTCCGCTTCCGCTTCACCCAGCACATCGGCAAACCCGACGGCCTCGCTGGCCTGGTCAAACTCGCTTTCTGCAGACTCATCCGCCCCGCCCAGCACATCGGGGGCAGCCAGCTCGGTCCTGTCAGCGAGACGCCGCAGCGCCTCGTCGACATCGCCGGGTTCAAAGCCGGCATCCCGCACGACCGTGTCCCATTCGTCCTTGAGGGCCAGGAGCTGATCCAGCCCGGGTGACACAACGGTCAGCCTGAGACCGTCAAACTCTGCGCTCAGCAGCTCACCGGTCTGCGGCACCATCACCGCCTTGCCGGCGAAACTGGTATTCCACACGTCTTTGCCTTTGGCCTGCTCGTATTGCCTGATCAGGGCGCCGAGGAACTCGCCCTGCTCCGCACCCAACTGGTCATCGACCGGGTCCGGCAGGTCATCCAGTTGCGGCTGGCCGTTGAACCAGATCTCGCCGATGTCCAGGCCGAGCTTTTCATCCTGAAGCAGGCGGATACAACCCTCGATATGATCGGCGTCAACGTGCGTGATGATCAGCAGTTCGAGACGGCGGTGGCCGGGCGGCAGGCTCAGGACCCGCTCGCGCAGCCTGTCGTAGGTGTAGCGCATACCGCCATCGATGAGGATATTGCGGACATCGCCGGCGGTGCCATAGGTGATCCACAACGAGTCGCCGTGCGCGGCGGGCAGCATTTCAATTCTAAACATGGTTATCTCCCTGAGCGCCGTTTTCCAGTTTCCAGTCCGAATCACCAAACGACACCAGCGCCAGCGACATCAGGTAGCCGGCGGCAAACATCCTGCGTCTGACATCGCGCATGATCCTGCCGAACGATGCCTGCGCGTTGCTGGCAGCCAGCAGTTGCCGGATGAACTCATTGGCGACCGGCGCGGCGTGCTGGCCGAGCACGCTGGACTGGGTGGCCACCACCACCGACGCCCGGTTGGCGAGAAAATCCCGCGCGAAGGTGTGGAATGGCAGCAGACCCGCCTGGGCCGTCTCGCAACCCAGCAGCAGGACGATGGGACCCGGTTCATCCGGTCTGCCGGTGACGAATTCCTCATTCAGGTTGCCGGCCCGAAGCCTGCTGCCGGACGCCTCGCCGGGCTTGCCGATCTCGAGAAAGTCGGTGTGTCCGCCGCTGGCTTCGCCATGATGCGGCAACAAAATCAGCAGCTTGGGTGAGTTTATCTTGATCGCCGACTTCCATTCTTCCCAGCTGGGCGCAAAGGTGTGACGGTTCTGATAGGTCTCTTCGAGCAAGGCACGGATGGACCCCACATCCAGGTCCTTGACGTTGGGTGCGGCGGCCAGAACGGCCTGCCGGGTCAGCGCGATGCCGGGACTGGCGCCCGTGGATGCAATGAAGCCGGTGGCCGGGCCGGTGCCGGCCGTGCCAAGCGGACGGGGCTGGCGTTCGATGATTTTGCTCAGCGACCAGAAGCCCATCGGGCAAAGGCTGTCGGACTCCTGCTGGGGCCGGTTGGTGCAGGTGCACTTGCCCGTGGCGAAAACCGCATTCCAGTCTTTGGCGTCCCTGAACCCGTCGCAGAGCGTGGACCCGTCTTTCGGATAACCCCGGTCGTAGACGTATTCGATTGGCACGATGTCCGTTTCATCGAGGTTGACGAACTGGATGGTCTCGGCGATCCGCTCCAGGGCGCCTGCCTTTTTCAGCGCGTCGTAAAGGGCGTTGCCCCACCTGGCCATTTCCCGCAACAACTGCATGGCCTCCTCGTCGTGGTCCTCGATCCAGGACGTGCCCTTGCCGTCCGCGGACTGACGTACCAGGCCCCTGGTGGCGCTGAAGAGTCGCGCGTTGATTTTCTCAACCAGTTCACGCGAGCCCTGCAGACTGACCTCGGTTTTTTCAGCACCTTGCGGGCCAAAGACGATGTACCTGTTGTCCTTCTTTACCATCGCCATGCCAAAATCGCTGCCGGCATCGTCTGCGGGCAAAGCCCTGACCATGGACTCGACCTTGAGTACGATACCCGCGGTGGTGTTATCCGGTGTCTCGAGCGCCAGGCCGTTGAGTTTCAGATACTGGATGACCCGGCCCTTGTGCTGCAGCCATACCTCGGCGCTTACAAACATCGCGTCCTGCGCCACCTCCAGTGAAAAATCCGCCGCTTCGCCAGGCCTTGAACGATCCACCGGAAGCTTGACCGCCTGGGCGCTGGTCACCGACTCGTGCATCAGCGTAATGACGATTTCCATGTGGCCTTGCTGTTGTTCCTGATCGTCCGGAGCGGGCTCGGCCAAGGGCTTGTCCGCGCCGATGCCGTGTTTCGTTGGCGGACCGATCCACAGGCGGACATCGTGCCGGGCGCCTTTCATGAAACCCTGTGTGACCCGCACCTGCGCGCCGCCGTCATCGGCATATACCTGCGCCTGCAGACTCCGTTCGGGCGGGGTTGCCGGCGTAATCGAGCCTATGGGGGCGGCGGGGGGCATGGCAGCGGGCGGTGGCATCGCAGCAGGGGGTGGCATCGCAGCAGGGGGTGGCGTCGCAGCAGGTGGCGGCATG
>JBFZEL010000352.1:0-8089 GCA_041306925.1 Lysobacterales bacterium | reverse complement strand
GTGGCGGCACGGATGCGCAAGTATATCGATCTGATCGGCTGGGTTATGATCGCACTGGCAGTGGTTATATTTATCATCATGAAAGTTAATTCACAATGAGTACCGGTAACAAGCCATTTAGAACCAAGCGTTTAGATGCACAGGCCGTTGTCCTGCTGCTCATCCTCAGCCTGCTGGTGTTGCCGGCTTGTCACCGGCAACACCGGTCATGGCCGGGTAACGCGTCGCAGGAGGGTATCGTCAAACGGCAACTGAATGCCGATGGTACCTACTACGTCAGGAAGGGCGACACGCTGTATGCAATTGCATTCGGTTATGGTCTGGACGCGATGACTGTGGCCAAACTGAATGGAATGTCCAGCCCCTACACCATTTACCCGGGGCAAAAAATTCTGCTGATACCGCCTGGGGGAGGCTCCCAAAACGCCGAAAGCGGACCCGGCGTGCAGATCAACGCCCTGAAAACACCGGCGACCGTGACAACCAGGGCCACCGAGACGCAGCAAACTTCAGACGTCGAGATAAGCGAACCGCCGATAACGGCCCCGGTGACGAGTTCTGCACCTTCCGTGGCCGACGTTACTGCAGAACCGACGGACTGGAACTGGCCCACCGAGGGGCGGGTGATCAGGGGCTTTGTCGCAGGCGACCCGGCGCGAAATGGCCTGGATATCGCCGGCACGGAAGGCCAGCCAGTCACGGCGTCATCCGCCGGCCAGGTGGTATACAGCGGCAATGGCCTGATCGGGTACGGTGAGTTGATCATCCTCAAACACAATGAAGACATGCTCAGCGCCTATGCCCACAACAGGGTCCGCCTGGTCAAGGAAGGCGACCAGGTCTGGGCTGGCCAGAGAATTGCAGAAATGGGAAGAAACAGCAGCGACGAGCAACTCCTGCATTTTGAAATACGCCAGGCCGGCAAGCCCATAAATCCGATGACCTATCTTCCCAGCAGGTAAACCGCCAACTTTTTTCCCCTCAAAACGTATTGTATTGGCAGAAACCGAAGCCATTCCGGAATTGTGACATTTGCCGGTTATTGTGATAATTTCACCCGATGGCTCCGTTGGTAACGCTTTGTAATGACGGCTGTGAGTGGGGCAACTGCTGGGTGATTCAACATGCAAAACACTGATGTGCCGGGACCGGGGGCATGAAAAAAAACAGTTTGGATGACAGGGCTATCACGGGTTTCGACGACAGGTCTTTGAAGCAAGACCTCAAGTTTGATCAATCCGAAAATGCCAACGCCAGGAACAAGACGCCGCATTATGGCGATGTCACCCGTATCTACCTGGGTGAAATCGGCCGGGCCAAACTGCTGACGGCAGAAGAAGAGCAGACCCTTGCCCGTGCTGCGCGTCGCGGTTGCATGGCCAGCCGCCAGCGCATGATTGAATGCAACCTGCGCCTGGTGGTCAAGGTCGCCCGTGGTTATATCAACAGGGGCCTGCCTTTACTGGACCTCATCGAGGAAGGCAACCTGGGGCTGATACGCGCGGTGGAAAAATTCGATCCCGACAAAGGCTTCCGGTTTTCGACCTACGCAACCTGGTGGATACGCCAATCGGTCGAGCGCTCCATCATGAACCAGTGCCGCACGGTCCGCTTACCCATTCACGTGATTCGCGAACTTACCAATTACCTGCGCACCATCCGTGAAATGGAACAGGAAATGGGCCGCCATCCGGGGGTCGAAGAGGTGGCCGACAAGCTCGACAAAACCAGTCATGCGCTTTATGCACTTTTCGGGTTCAATGAACCATCGTCCGCCGCTGATAACTCGTCACCCAACAGCGCTGCAATGCTCGAGGCGATCGCTGACGATCAGAGCCGCAACCCCGAGAACGCGTATGCTGAGAAGGCCGCCGGTGAGTTACTGGGACACTGGCTGAACCTGCTACCGACACAACAGCGTATCGTGGTCGAACACCGTTTCGGCCTGCACGGCCAGGGACGCCGGACGTTAGAAGAGGTCGGTGAACTGCTTGGTGTCACCAGGGAAAGGGTGCGCCAGGTGCAACTCGCTGCATTGACCAGGCTGCGGGAAATCTCGAAACGCGAAGGTGTTATGGAAACACCGTTTATCGAGTAATTATCGAGTAATTATTATCGAGTAGGGGGTAATAAGGCGGCGACCACGTGACGTCCCTCGGCCGCCAGGACATTGTACGTACGGCAGGCAGCATCCGTTGCCATGACCTCAAAACCAAAATTACGGCGGATAAAATGCGCCTGGACGGCCGGTGGCAGGAACACCTGCTTGCTGCCCGTGCCAATCAGGATCACCTCTGGTTCGAGGTCGAACACGGCCTGCAGATTTTCTTCGTTGATGGCATCGACGCTTTCCACATTCCAGTGCGGCACGATACGCTGACCCGAAATGATGAATGGCTGGTTGAAAATTTCCTGGCCGACACGGATACCCGCTGCGCCGACCGAGCGAATGAAAAACTGATTTTGCGGTACCTCCAGGTTGAATTCCACGCCCCTGAACTCCCTAAATCCTGATAATGCCCTGATTCGCCCGCGCCGGAACCGTCACAAAGCGTCCGCCTGAGGGCTAACCCGGGTTGACAACCGGTTTTTCCGGGTGTTTACGATAAAAACACGCGACCTGGCCGATGCTCTGCACCAACTCAGCCCCGCACTGGCTGGCGATACGCTGTGCCCAGGCCTTGCGCGCCTCGCGGTCGCCCCTGAGCTTGACCTTGATAAGTTCGTGGTCATTCAATGCGCGTTCGATTTCGGCCATAACCGTTTCACCCAGGCCTTTGTCAGCGACAATTACGAGCGGTTTCAAGTGATGGGCCTGACCACGCAAATTCATTTTTTGCGCTGCTGCTAATGGCATTGGATTATTCCTGTCATGCTAAAACCGCATTTTAACATCCTGTGAAGACAAAAAGGGTCAGGGCAAAACGTGCAGGGAATACCCCCGGGATTCATGCCTGAATATGCGAATTTGCTCTGGCACTTTACCCTGACCCCCACTATCCTGACAGCATCAACAGGAAACCGGGTCATGGCAAAAAGTAAAAGCAGCCGTCGCTGGCTGGCGGAACATTTTGACGATCAATACGTCAAGCAGGCGCAGCAGCAGGGTCTGCGTTCCAGGGCAGCGTTCAAGTTGATGGAACTTGACGAAAAGTACCAGCTGTTACGCAGGGGTATGCGGGTGGTGGACCTTGGCTCGGCGCCGGGCAGCTGGACCCAGGTCGTGCAAAAGGTACTGGGTGACAGCGGGCAGATCATCGCCCTGGATATCCTGCCGATGGAACCGTTGGCAAACGTCTTCTTTATCGAGGGTGATTTCACCGAAGAGATACCTTTGGCACTGTTGGAAGAAGCATTGGCTGGCCAGTATGTTGATCTTGTTTTGTCGGACATGGCACCCAATATGAGTGGCATGGGTGCGGTTGACCAACCGAGGATGATGTACCTCGCTGAACTGGCGCTGGCCTTTGCAGAAAAATGGTTAGAACCCGGCGGCAGTTTTGTGGTCAAGGTCTTTCACGGTGAAGGGTTCGACGACTTCGTCAAGCACGTCCGGTCATTGTTTGACAAGGTGCAGGTCAGGAAGCCCGCGGCAT
The DNA here is from genome assembly GCA_041306925.1 of Lysobacterales bacterium. Taxonomy (GTDB): domain Bacteria; phylum Pseudomonadota; class Gammaproteobacteria; order Xanthomonadales; family SZUA-36; genus SZUA-36. Next base: position 4,493 of record JBFZEL010000352.1, on the reverse strand, counting down.
CGAGACCGCGCAGCAGGGAAGTTTATGTACTGGGTCATCGCCGCAAGCTACAATGAAAATATTGCAGCAACCATGCAAGCTTTTGCCGGTTGCCCGTTTGTGAGGAAAAACGCTTGAATGATATGTTAAAGAATGTGATTACCTGGGGCATCATCCTGTTGGTACTGATGTCCATATTCAATCACTATGGAAATGTCGGCTCCACGCCCGATGAACTCACTTATTCGGATTTCCTCAACAGCGTGCGTGATGGCACGGTGGCCGAAGTCAGGATCAGCAGCACCCCGGAAGGCAATACCATCCAGGGCCGTGATATAAACGGCAAGGAATTCCGCACCTTTGGCATGCCGGACGCCCGGCTGGTGGACGACCTGGTCGAGCACAATATTGCGATTTCCGCAGAACCGCCCAAGCAGCGTTCAGTCGTCCTCGATCTGTTGATCAATATCATACCGGTCCTGTTGCTGGTGGGTTTGTGGGTTTATTTCATGCGTCAGATGCAGGGTGGTGGCGGTGGCCGCGGCGCCATGTCATTTGGCAAGAGCAAGGCAAAACTGCAGGGCGAAGACCAGATCAAGGTGACCTTCGCGGATGTGGCAGGCGTTGAGGAGGCCAAGGAAGAGGTCGCGGAACTGGTGGAGTTCCTGCGTAACCCGGGTAAATTCCAGAAACTGGGTGGCCACATACCACGCGGTGTATTGATGCTGGGCTCGCCGGGAACCGGTAAGACCCTGTTGGCACGCGCCATTGCCGGCGAGGCCAAGGTGCCGTTCTTTTCAATCTCCGGTTCCGATTTCGTCGAGATGTTTGTCGGTGTGGGCGCGTCCCGTGTACGCGACATGTTCGACCAGGCCAAGAAGCACGCACCCTGTATCATATTTATCGACGAAATCGACGCGGTCGGACGGCATCGCGGTGCCGGCCTGGGCGGCGGGCACGACGAGCGTGAACAGACCTTGAACCAGTTGCTGGTTGAAATGGATGGTTTTGAAGGCGGTGAAGGCGTGATCGTCATCGCCGCCACCAACCGTCCCGACGTGCTGGATCCGGCCCTGTTGCGGCCCGGACGATTTGACCGCCAGGTGGTGGTGCCGTTGCCCGACATCCGCGGCCGCGAAGCCATTCTGAAAGTGCATATGCGTAAAGTGCCACTGGGTGAAGATGTCAAACCGCGTACCATTGCGCGCGGCACACCCGGGTTTTCAGGCGCAGACCTCGCCAACCTCGTCAACGAAGCTGCTTTGTTTGCCGCCAGGGAAGGGGCCAAGACCGTCCACATGGACCACTTCGAACGGGCCAAGGACAAGATCATGATGGGCGCCGAGCGCCGCTCGATGGTCATGTCGGAGAAAGAGAAGAAACTGACCGCCTATCACGAAGCGGGTCATGCCATCGTCGGCCGCCTGGTGCCGGAACACGACCCGGTTTACAAGGTGACCATTATTCCGCGTGGCCGGGCGCTGGGCGTGACCATGTTCCTGCCCGAGCAGGACAGGTACAGCATTTCACGTAAGCAGCTGGACAGCCAGATGGCCAGTCTGTTTGGCGGACGCGTGGCCGAGGAACTGGTTTTCGGGGTTGAGAACGTTACCACCGGTGCCTCCAACGACATCGAGCGCGCTACCCTGCTTGCCCGCAATATCGTGACCCGCTGGGGCCTGACCGAGGCGCTGGGGCCGTTGACTTATGCCGAGGATGACGAAGAGGTTTTCCTGGGCCGTTCCGTAACCCAGCACAAGCATGTCTCCGATGAGACCGCGCGCAAGATCGACATCGAGATCCGCACGATCGTTGACGCCGCGCACCGCACGGCAAAACAACTGCTGCTCGCCAACCGGGACAAGCTGGAAGTCATGACCGAGGCCTTGCTGAAATATGAGACCATCGGTGCAGAGCAGATCGATCAGATCATGCAAGGCAAAGTACCGAATCCACCCGCAGGCTGGGATGATCCCGGTTCAGATGAAAATAGCAGGAAGCGGGCTGATGCAGCCAGTGATTCAGCTGACGATCCCGGCGACACCCCTTCTATTGGTAATACGGCTGAGCAGCACTGACAGCCTGTTGCCGCCGGTATTGGGTTTATTGAAAACAGCGCTGATCCGGCGCTGTTTTTTTGAGTGCCGTCCATGACCTCCAACACAACCGTAACATCAGGTTCCAACCTTCGTGCACTCGACTGTGCCGGCAGGAGTCTCGCCCTCGACCGGACCTTGATCATGGGCATTCTCAACCTGACGCCGGATTCGTTCTCCGATGGCGGGCGGTGGCTGGACAAGACCGCCGCCGTTGAACACGCCGTGGCGATGCAGGAGGCGGGCGCGGACATCATCGACGTGGGCGGGGAATCGACCCGGCCAGGTGCCCGGGCCGTTGCAGTGCAACAGGAATTGGACCGCGTGATTCCGGTCATTGAAAGCCTCGCGTCACAGCTTTCAGTGCCGCTTTCCATCGATACCAGTAAACCCGGGGTCATGCGCGCGGCGGTGGCGGCAGGGGCGGGTATGATCAACGACGTTTTTGCGCTGCGTCAGGATGGGGCGGTGCAGGCAGCAGCGGACCTCGCTGTTCCTGTTTGCCTGATGCATATGCTGGGCAATCCCCGCGTGATGCAGGTCGACCCGCTGTACGACGATGTCGTGGGTGAGGTGGCGGCATTTCTGCGGGAGCGCGCGGCCTGCTGTGAAAGTCACGGCGTGGCAAGGGAAAATATCGTCCTGGATCCGGGTTTTGGTTTCGGCAAGACACTGCAGCAGAACATCGCGCTGTTCAAGGCTCTGCGCGGTCTCAAGGCCATCGGCTACCCGTTGCTGGTTGGTGTTTCGCGTAAATCCATGCTTGGCCAACTTACCGGCCGGGATACCCAGGACCGGCTCGCAGCTTCGGTTACGGCCGCCGCTCTGGCGGCGCAAATGGGTGCCGCGATCGTCAGGGTGCACGACGTGGCCGCAACCCGCGATGCGCTTATGGTCGCAACTGCACTTTGGCAGGGTTGGGCGTAAAATGCCGGTCATGAAAAATAAATACTTTGGAACGGACGGGATCAGGGGCCGGGTCGGTGAACCGCCGGTGACGGCGGACTTCATGTTGCGCCTGGGACGCGCCGCGGGCAAGGTGCTGGCCGACGGCGATTCACGCGCCGTGGTTATCGGCAAAGACACGCGTATCTCGGGTTACATGTTCGAGTCGGCGCTGGAAGCCGGTCTTGCCGCCGCGGGTGCCAACGTGGCCCTGCTCGGACCGATGCCGACACCGGCTATCGCCTACCTGACCAGGACCCTGCACACCTGTGCGGGAATCGTGATCAGCGCCTCGCACAATCCGTTCTACGATAACGGTATCAAGTTTTTTTCCGCGGATGGCGAAAAGCTGCCCGACGAGGTCGAACAGGCGATTGAAGCGGAACTGGAAAAACCGTTCTCGACCGTCGCCTCCGAGAAAATGGGCAAGGCAACCCGCATCGAGGACGCCGCGGGTCGTTATATCGAGTTTTGCAAAGGCACCATACCCTTCGAGATATCACTGCGTGGTCTGAAAATTGTCGTCGATTGCGCCAATGGCGCGACCTACCGCGTGGCGCCTGCCGTTTTTGCAGAACTGGGCGCAGAGGTCATCACCGTCGGCGCCCGGCCAAACGGCCTGAATATCAATGAGAACTGCGGATCCACCTATCCGGAATTTGTCCGCCAGGCGGTGCTCCTGCATGGTGCGGACGTCGGTATCGCCCTCGATGGTGACGGCGACCGGGTGGTCATGGTGGACGCCGGCGGAGCCATCGTCAACGGCGATGAACTGCTGTACATCCTGGCCACGGCACGCCAGGACAAGGGCCAGTTGCACGGTGGTGTCATCGGCACGGTGATGAGCAACTTTGGCCTGGAGCTGGCATTGAAGAAACGCAACATTCCCTTCATACGTTCAGCCGTCGGTGACCGTCATGTCCACAAGGCACTGGTCAGCAATGGCTGGACGCTCGGCGGGGAAGCCTCCGGCCACCTGTTGTGCCTGGACAGGACCAGCACCGGCGACGGTATCGTCAGCGCCCTGCAGGTGCTCGAGGTGATGGTCGGCAAGGGCAAGGGCCTGGCGGACCTGGCTTCGGGCGTACAAAAACTGCCGCAGGTCATGATCAATGTGCCGGTCGACGGCGAGATTGCGAATCTCCAGGGTTCTGAAAAAATCAACCAGGCAGTAAAGTCGGTCGAAGACCGTTTGGGGGAGACCGGCAGGGTTATTCTGCGGCCGTCTGGCACCGAGCCACTGGTTCGCGTCACGCTTGAGGGTGTTGACGCAGACCAGGTCAACGAGTTGGCGACGGAACTGGCTGAGGTTGTGAGAACCGAACTGGCAGGCAGAGACTCGGCTTCTTCATGTAGTGGTGGTTGAATACTGCAGTACTTTAAAAATGCATAATTTATGAATCAAAAATTGCATTTATAAAAATATCGACTATGATGATAAATAAGAATTAGATTTTTATGGGTGCAGGCGTT
>JBFZEL010000351.1:0-4016 GCA_041306925.1 Lysobacterales bacterium | reverse complement strand
GATGCTGGTTGCTGCGCGGAGCGGCAGTCCGCCCGGATGCTTGAGATTCGGCTTCATGTTAATTTTTACGCAAGGTGTGAATAAGCCGCACTTTTTAACACAGATTGCCTCTGGCTTAAAGCAGAACAATTCTTTGGTCGCCATTGGCACGGGTGGCACGTATAATGGTGTTCCAGAACTAATTCAAACTTCAAGCAGGTTCTGGCATGACATCATTTATCTTCGTTACCGGCGGTGTGGTATCGTCATTGGGCAAGGGCCTGTCCGCAGCGTCCCTGGCCGCGATACTCGAATCACGCGGCGTGAAAGTCACCATGGTCAAGCTCGACCCGTACATCAATGTCGATCCGGGCACCATGAGCCCGTTCCAGCACGGCGAGGTCTACGTCACCGAGGACGGCGCCGAAACCGATCTCGACCTGGGTCATTACGAGCGCTTCATCAGCACGCGCATGAGCCAGAAGAACAACTACACCACCGGCCGGATCTACAACAACGTCATCGCCCGGGAGCGCCGCGGCGACTATCTCGGCGGTACCGTCCAGGTCATTCCGCACATCACCGACGAGATCAAGAAGTCCATTGTGCAGGCGGCCGAGGGTTACGATGTCGCGATGATAGAGATCGGCGGCACGGTGGGTGATATCGAGTCGCTGCCGTTTCTCGAGGCGATCCGGCAACTGGGCGTCGAATACGGCAGGCAGGCCATGTTCATGCACCTGACGCTGGTGCCCTATCTGAAGGCCGCGGACGAGATCAAAACCAAGCCGACCCAGCATTCCGTCAAGGAACTGCGTTCCATCGGCATCGCCGCCGATGTCATCCTGGCCCGCTGCGAACGCGATATTTCAGAGGAGGACCGGGCCAAGATCGCGCTCTTCACCAACGTGCCGAAGGCAGCCGTCATCACCGCCCTGGATGCGCGTGCAAGCATCTACGAGATTCCGATTTTGCTGCATGAACAGGGCCTGGACGACATCGTCGTCGAGCGCCTGGGTCTGAAGGCCGGCAAGGCGGACCTGTCACGCTGGGAAGCGGTGCTGGACAGGTTGACCCACACCCGGCACACGGTCAGCGTCGCATTGGTTGGCAAGTACGTTGACCATGCCGATGCCTATAAATCATTGACCGAAGCGATCACCCACGGTGGCCTGCGGCAGCGTATCAAGGTCAACATCCTGCGGATCGATTCCGAAATGATCGAAGAAAAAGGTGTCGGCTGTCTCGACGGCGCCGACGCGATGATCGTACCCGGCGGTTTTGGTGAACGCGGTTTTGAGGGCAAGGTCATGGCCATCCGCTACGCGCGTGAAAACAATATCCCTTACCTCGGCATATGTTTTGGCATGCAGGCTGCCGTGGTCGAATTCGCACGCAACGTCTGCGGTCTCGCGGATGCCAACAGTACCGAAATCAACCCGCATACCAGCGCGCCGGTCATCGGTCTGATAACCGAGTGGCTGGACGCATCCGGTAAAGTTGAAAAACGCTCGAACGACTCCGACAAGGGTGGCACGATGCGTTTGGGTGGCCAGCGCTGCCGTCTGCGGCCGGGTTCCCTGGCGCATAAACTGTATGCGCAGGACATCATTACCGAACGCCACCGCCACCGTTACGAATTCAACAACCATTACCGGGATATCCTGCAGAAGCACGGCATGGTTTTGTCGGGTCATTCCATGGATGAGACACTGGTCGAAATGGTCGAGCTGCCTTCGCACCCGTGGTTCCTGGGTTGCCAGTTCCACCCGGAATTCACTTCCACGCCACGCGACGGACACCCCCTGTTCACCGGCTTTATCGAAGCGGCGCTGAAGTCACAGCACGGTGAATTGCCCGCGGTGGTTGCCAGCCTGTGAAGTTGTGTGGATTTGAAGCCGGACTCGAGCAGCCGTTTTTCCTGATCGCCGGCCCCTGTGTCATTGAATCGGAAAAGCTGGCGATGGAAACCGCCCGCCAGTTGAAGGCCATCACCGCGCGCCTGGGTATTCCAGTTATCTACAAATCTTCGTTCGACAAGGCCAACCGTTCGTCCATCGACAGCTTCCGCGGTTTAGGTATGCAAGAGGGTTTGCGGATACTGCAGAAGGTCAAGACTGATGTCGGTGTACCGGTCCTGACGGACGTGCATGAGGACACGGATATCGGTGCCGTGGCAGAGGTCGTCGACGTCCTGCAGACCCCGGCGTTTCTGTGCCGCCAGACCAATTTCATCATCCGGGTTGCAAGTGCCGGATTACCGGTTAATATCAAGAAAGGTCAATTTCTGTCGCCCTGGGAAATGCAGAATGTAGCCGCCAAGGCGAAGAGCACCGGCAACGCGCAGATCATGGTCTGTGAACGTGGCAGCTCGTTCGGTTACAACAACCTGGTCTCGGACATGCGTTCGCTGGCCGTGATGCGTGAGACCGGTTGCCCGGTGGTGTTCGATGGCACGCACTCGGTGCAGTTGCCGGGTGGTCGTGGAGACTCATCCGGCGGGCAGCGCGAATTCATCCCGGTGCTGGCGCGCGCGGCGGTCGCCGTGGGTATTGCAGGTTTGTTCATGGAAACCCACCCGGACCCCGCCAACGCGAAGAGTGACGGCCCCAACGCCTGGCCGCTGGAGCGCATGGAGGCCCTGTTGACCACGCTCAGAAGACTCGACGAGGTCACCAAGACCGCCGGCTTTCCCGAACAATCCATTTAAATCACACTGAACCAAAGAGAGAATTTTATCTATGCCACGGATTAAATCAGTACACGCCCGTCAGATCCTCGATTCCAGGGGCAACCCCACGCTCGAAGCGGAAATCACCCTGGACTCCGGTGCGTTTGGCCGGGCCGCCGTGCCTTCCGGTGCATCCACCGGTTCGCGCGAAGCCATTGAACTGCGTGACAAGGACCCGTCGAGGTTCGGCGGCAAGGGCGTTTCGCGTGCGGTCGCCAATGTCAATGGTGAAATTTCCGCAAAACTGCAGGGTATGGATGCCGGTGACCAGGGCGCCGTCGACCGGATCCTGATCGACCTCGATGGAACCGAGCATAAATCCAGGCTGGGCGCCAACGCGCTGCTGGCGGTTTCACTGGCCCACGCACACGCCATGGCGAACCAGCACAAGCTGCCGTTGTGGTCCTGGCTGAGCGCTGGCAAGGCCGTGGAACTGCCCGTCCCCATGATGAATATCATCAACGGTGGCGCACATGCCGACAACAATGTCGATGTCCAGGAGTTCATGATCCTGCCGGTGGGCTTTAACACGTTTGCCGAGGCATTGCGTTGCGGCACGGAAGTTTTCCATTCCCTGAAATCGGTGATCAGCGGTCGCGGTCTGTCAACCGCGGTGGGTGATGAAGGCGGTTTTGCACCGGAGTTGCCGTCCAACGAAGCGGCGATCGAAGCGGTGCTCGAGGCGATCGAAGGGGCAGGTTACGCGGTGGGCAGGGACGTCTACCTCGGTGTGGACGTGGCAGCTTCGGAATTTTACCGTGGCAACATGTATCATTTTGCGTCCGAAAACCGTTCGTTTACGTCGCAGCAGTTTGCCGAATACCTCGATGGCTGGCTACGCCAGTACCCGATCATCAGCATCGAAGACGGCCTGGCGGAAAATGACTGGGACGGCTGGGCGATACACTCAAAGCTGTCCGCCGGCAGATGCCAGCTGGTGGGTGATGACCTGTTCGTGACCAATACCGGGATTTTTACCCGGGGCATCGAGTTGCACATTGCCAATTCCATATTGATCAAGCTGAACCAGATCGGCACACTGACCGAAACCCTGGACGCCATCGACATGGCGGCGGCGGCGGGCTACTCTGCGGTCATCTCGCACCGTTCGGGTGAAACCGAGGACACCACGATTGCGGACCTGGCGGTTGCCAGTTCCGCCACTCAGATCAAGACCGGCTCGCTGTGCCGTTCGGACCGGGTGGCCAAGTACAACCAGTTGCTGCGGATCGAGGAAGCCCTCGGCGACAAGGCGCGCTACGCGGGGCGGGGCGCTTTCAAATACCTGGGTCCATGATCGGGATAT
>JBFZEL010000350.1:0-4470 GCA_041306925.1 Lysobacterales bacterium | reverse complement strand
CGGCAAAGCGAGTTTGTCCGGATAGGTTTCCCGGATCAGCTTTTCTGCAATGATCCTGGCGGGGTCCAGCATCCGGATTCCGTCAATTCGATCCTCTTTGACGGCCAGTGGCAATTCCGTGCAACCGAGGATGATGGCCCCGGCGCCGAGATCAAGCAGGTGACGAATAGCCGAATATATGCGCCTTAAAGCTTCAGCGGATACAACGCCGGGGCATACCTTGATGCCAAACACGCTTGAATAGATCGCCTCATGAATTTTTTCGCGGATCTCCGGATCCGGCAGTATGGCTTCCAGTCCCGCCTGCCCGAGCGCCTGTTCGTACAGTCCGGCCTGGTATGCGCCGTGTGTGGCCAGAATTCCAACCCGCCGGATCTGCGGGCAGGTCGCTTGAATATGGGCGACCGTTTCCTTAACCATGTGCAGGATTCGGAGTTCGATGCCCTTGCCCCGCAGCAAACCCAGCGCGACATCGAATATGGGGCCGGCGTGTGCCGTATTGCACGCCATGGCAGCGATCGTGCAACCCAGCGAGGACATTGTCTCGAACTGCTCCGCGAGCGCATACGCGGGGTTTATTGCCTGCCTGCCGAGCAGAAAGGCCGTCCGGTCCGAAACCATCTCCGGCAGCGAGAACAGGATGAACGGTATGTGGTCCTGGTCGCCTTGCGCGCGTGTCAGGCTGATGAGTTTTTCCGCCAGGTCAAGACCCGCCTGCGGGCCCATGCCGCCGAGAATGCCAATGAGTGGCGCAGGCAAAGTCATCGATCTTTGCAGCCTTGGTGCTCAGATCGACATGACGGGGCCGGCATGACGGGATAAAAAGCAGTTGAATTCATCGGCTGACGGCATTCCGCGTTGATATCGGCCATGATAACAACAAGCCCGCGTGATGCAATTTCTTTCCTGCAGGTTGCGCTTGAAAAAGTCCTTGTGGCGCTATTATAATTATTGATATATCAGTCGTATATTAATAAACAAAAGTGGGATATATGATGAATACAAATAGATGGCACGGTGTGTTCCCGGCAGTAACAACCAAGTTCAAGACTGACCTCAGTATTGATCTCGAGGCGATGGCCAGGCACCTGGAGTTTCAGTTGGATGCCGGTGTGCACGGTGTGATCATTCTTGGCTCACTGGGTGAAAACTCAACCCTCAACATCGATGAAAAACTCCAGTTGACCGGGTTCTTCGCCAGGCAGGTCAATGGCAGGGTTCCGCTTCTGGCCTGTATTGCCGAAGCCGATACCCGCCAGGCCTGCGTTTACGCAGAACAGGCGGAGGCGATTGGCGTCGACGGTTTCATGCTGCTGCCGCCGATGCGCTACCCCAGTGACCAGCGGGAGACCCTGAACTACCTGGAGGAGGTCGCGGACGCATCCGACCTGCCGATCATGCTGTACAACAACCCGGTGGCCTATGGCACCGACCTGCTTCCTGCTGATTTTGAAACGCTGGCTGCAAATCCAAAGTTCGTGGCCATCAAGGAGTCTTCGGCCAACACCCGCCGGATTCCGGAAATCAGACGCAGGACCGGTGATCGCTATGCGATCTTTTGCGGTGTTGACGACCTCGCGTACGAGAGTTTCACGCTGGGCGCGGATGGCTGGGTGGCAGGATTGGTCGTGGCCTTTCCGCGCGAAACCGTGCGTATTTACGATTTGATGCGCGCCGGCAAGTGGCTCGAGGCCAGGCAGATCTATGAGTGGTTCCTGCCCCTGCTGGGTCTCGACATCGGACCGAAGTTTGTCCAGCAGATCAAGCTGGTCGAGGAACTGATGGGTGTCGGGACGGCGCGCGTGCGTTCGCCAAGATTGACCCTGAGTGAGGCGGAGGCCCGGCGGGTGCGGCAGATCCTGGAGCACGCGCTGGCCAACCGGCCGGTGGTATGAACGCCGTCCTCGAGACGTCAGCCGGGCATGGCAGCCTGGCTGAAAAGGCTTACCGCGCACTCGAGGAGTTGCTGGTCACGCTCAAGATTGCGCCTGGTGAAATGCTCGCTGAGAAAGACCTGGTGGACCAGGCGGGCATTGGCCGGACGCCTGTCAGGGAAGCGATCCAGAGGTTGTCAAGCGAAGGTCTGCTGAAGGTGCTGCCGCGTAAGGGCCTGATGGTCACACCGCTGCGGCGTTCCGACCTCGGCCAGATCATCGAGGCCCGGCGGGTCATGGAGAGATTATTGGTGGTCAAGGCTGCGGAACGGGCAACGGCCGATCAGCGCGAGGCATTGCAGGTGCTGGCTGCGCAGATCGAGGCCTCCGGCAATGACCTGGAGGTATTTTATCGCCTCGATCACCAGCTGAACGAATTGCTGCAGGCGGCGAGCAATAACCCCTACCTGGTCAAAGCGCTGACCGCCCTGCACAGCCAGTGCAGACGCCTGTGGTTCCTGCACCGCGGTCGTTTGAATCTGCCGCGCGCCGCCCAACTGCACGGCGGCCTGGCACGTGCGGTGGCCGCCCAGGATGCCGCTGGCGCGATCAGGGCATTGGATGAGATCATTGCAACCCTCGAAGAACTGGTCAATGGACTGGATGTGTTGAATTGAAATGAACAGACATGTTGTCGTTATCGGCGCCGGCATCGTTGGCGCCAGTTGCGCCTGGCACCTGCAACGCAAGGGCCGGCGGGTGACCCTGATCGACCCCGAATTACCGGGCGACTCCTGCAGTTCCGGCAACGCTTCGTGCATCGCGACTTCGGGCGTGGTGCCGCTCTCCTGTCCCGGGATAATCAAAAAAGTGCCGGGCTGGCTGCTGGACCCGCTGGGTCCGGTGGCCATGCGGCCGAGGGACTTCCCGGGCCTGATACCGTGGTTGTGGAAATTCTGGCGTGTCTGCAACATGCGGAAAGTCGAGGAAATAGCGGGAGCGCAGGCCCTGTTGATGCACACGGTGCTGGCCGACTGGGATGAAATCCTGGCCGCGGCGGGCGCAAGCGAGTTGAAGCAGTCCCCCGGCGCCATCCATCTGTATGACACGGAAAAGGAATACCATGACGACCAGTGGCAGTTTGACCTGAACCGGCGGCTGGGTTTTGAACATCACCGTCTCAGTCCGGCGGATTTGAAAGCCATGGTGCCGGAACTGAAACTGGACAAGGGCGTGGCGCTGCTGGTGTCCGACTGGCACCACCTGGTGGACCCCGCCAGGGCTACCGCGCGTATCGCGGAAGACTGCATGCGGCATGGCGGCCAGTGGGTCCAGGATCGTGTCACCGCGGTCCGTGCAGCAGAGTCAGGTATCAGCCTGCAAACGGAATCGGCCCGCACGATCGAGGCGGACGAGGTCGTCATCGCCGCGGGCGCCTGGTCCAACGCTCTGGCGGAACAACTCGATTACAGGGTTCCATTGATCGCGGAACGCGGCTACCACAGCCAGATCGGCAAACCCGGTATCCTGCTCAAACACCCGGTCATGTCGCTGACCCGGCACTTTGTCATGACACCGCTGGCAGACGGTTTACGGGTGGCAGGCACGGCCGAATTTGCCGCGCTGGATGCCAAGCCGGATTACCGGCGTGCCAAAGTCCTGCTTGAACTGGCCGGTCACTACCTCGATGGCCTCAAGACCGATGACGTGACCGAGTGGATGGGACAACGCCCGGCCATGCCCGATTCGCTGCCGGTCATCGCGGTTTCACCGCGGCACGCCAATGTGTTTTATGCATTTGGCCACGGCCATTACGGTATCACCCAGGGCCCGACGACCGGACGTATCATTGCGGACATGATGACCGGGAGCAGTCCGTCCGTGGATGTTTCCGCCTATCGTTTTGACAGGTTTGTGAAATCATGAAAAGCCGGCATGAAAAAGCCAGCATGAAAAAGCCACAGGCCACGACCTTCCGTTGCATCGATGCGCATACCTGCGGCAACCCGGTGCGCGTGGTCACCAGCGGTGCGCCACCGCTCGATGGCGAAACCATGCTGGATAAACGCGAACATTTCATGCGCGAGTTCGACTGGATGCGCACGGCGTTGATGTTTGAACCGCGCGGCCACGCGATGATGTCCGGCAGCATGCTGTATCCCAGCAACCGCGATGATTGTGACATCGGCGTCCTGTACATCGAGACCTCGGGCTGCCTGGCCATGTGCGGTCACGGCACCATCGGTACCGTCACCATCGCCATCGAGAAGGGCCTGGTGATACCGATGACCGAGGGTGAACTTCACCTCGAAACCCCTGCCGGCAAGGTCGTCGCCACGTATACCCGCGAAGGCGGCAAGGTCAGGACGGTCAAGCTGGTCAACGTGCCCTCCTATCTGCACGCCAAGGATCTTGACGTCGATTGTCCAGAACTCGGCGGAACGCTCAAGGTTGACGTGGCCTACGGTGGAAATTTTTACGCCATCGTCGACCCGCAAACCCATTACCGCGACCTCGCAGACCTGAACGCCGGCGACATCCTGCGTATCAGCCCGCTGCTGCGTGCACGGCTGAATGAGAAATACACTTTCATACA
>JBFZEL010000349.1:0-4445 GCA_041306925.1 Lysobacterales bacterium | reverse complement strand
ATGGCGTCGGCAACCAGCGGCATGACCTTCTTCATCGGGCAGAAGACCTGGTTGCCCTGGGGTTCGTCGTTCTTGATGAAATCGCCGCCGAGCCAGAACTGGTAGGCGGCTTCGGCAAATGGTTCGGGCCGCAAGCCGAGTTTGGGCTTGATGATGGTGCCGGCGATATAGCCGCCGTTGTTGTAGTCGCGGCCGAGCAGGCTCCACAGGTCGTTGATCGATTTTGACGGGCCGTCATAGAGTTGCAGCAACTTGCGCGGCACGTAAAAATCCTGCATCTGCGCGCACTGCACATCGCCCATGCCCTGGTTGTTGCCGATGGCCAGTGTCAGGAAAGAAACCACCATGGTGCGGCCATCGGTGATGTTGCGGTCGAACAAATCGATCGGGTAGGCGATCTTCATGATGCCGTTGGCCTCGTCGATCTCATAGACCAGGGCGTCAACACCCCTGGTGAAGTCATCGGTGGTCGAAACCTCGACATTGGTGCCGGTCGATGACTCGGCCGCGAAGTGGGCTGCGGTTTCCAGGTAGCCACCAAAGCCCGGCATGGGGGTCATCGTATAGGCAACCAGCATGTGGTTGCCGCCTGCGATCAGGTCTTTTTCCTGCAGACTCAAGTCTGCATAACGGCCGGATTGGTCCATAGTTTTTTCCTCTCTCGATTAAATTTACCAGGCGGTACTCGGACCGCGTAAAACTCAATGGGCGGTATGTTCACGCCCCTGTCCTGCGGCCCGCATCAGCCCGGCTAAGCGGGTCGCATCGTATAGAACAAAATCCGCACCCAATTCCTCCACGGGTGCTGAGCGGTAACCCCAGGGGACCACGCCGATCAATACACCCGCCGCCCGCGCGGCCTGCACGTCATGCACGGAATCACCGATCATCAGGGCCGTTGCGGGTAGCGCGGCCAGGCCGCGTAGACAGGCCAGCACGGGTTCCGGGTCAGGTTTGCGCGCGCCGGTGGAATCACCGCCGATCACGCTGCTGAAATAGCCGGATAAGCTTAGACCTTCAAGTATTTGACGGGTAAAGGCTGCCGGCTTGTTGGTGCAGACACCCATGGGTATGTTCATGCCGTGGATTTCCTGCAGCGCCTCGACTATCCCCGGGTAAGGGCGCGTATTGTCGATCACACAGGTCTTGTATTCCTGCACAAACAGCGCGACCAGCGCATCCAGTTGCGCCGGTTCAGGGCGCACGCCAACGGCATTGAACCCTCTCTCGACCAGCTTGGGTACGCCATTACCGATCATCTTGCGGACCTGGTCGACGGGAAGGCTGAAAAAACCGCGCTTAGCAAGCACGCTGTTCAGCGCCGCAGCCAGGTCCGGTGCTGAATCAACCAGGGTTCCATCGAGGTCCCAGACAATCGCGGTTGGTTGAAATTCAAACATCGTCGCTCAACGTGTCCGGCGTTTGCGTTCCATCAAACGCAGGATCATCGGTGTCAGGATGAGTTGCATGGCGATCGCCAGTTTGCCACCCGGTATGACGATGGTGTTGGCACGCGACATGAAACTGTCCTTGATCATCGAGACCAGGTAAGGGAAATCGATGCCGCGCGGGTTCTTGAAACGGATGACGACCATGGATTCATCCGCGGTCGGTATGTACCGGGCAATGAATGCGTTTGACGTGTCCACCGTCGGGATACGCTGGAAATTGATGTCTGTCTCGGAAAATTGCGGACAGATATAACTGATGTAGTCCGGCATCCGGCGCAGGATGGTGTCGCGGATCGCATCGGTCGAGTAACCGCGATCGGACTTGTCACGTTGAATTTTCTGTATCCACTCGAGGTTGATGACCGGTGTGACGCCGATCGTCAGGTCGCAGTACTGCGCGACGTTCACAGTGTCAGTCACGACCGCGCCGTGCAGACCTTCATAGAACAACAGATCGGTATCTGCGGGGATCTCCCGCCACGGGGTAAAGGTGCCGGGGGGTGAACCGTGACGTTGGGCTTCGATTTCATCATGTACATAATTGCGGATCTGACCGGTGCCATTCTCGGCGAATTGTCTGAATACGTTCTCCAGGTCCTCCAGGCGGTTGGCTTCGGGTCCGAAATGACTGAAATGGTTATTGCCTTTCTCCGCCTCTTCCTGCATGACGATTTTCATATCGGCGCGGTCGTAACGGTGGAAAGCATCACCTTCGATGGAGGTGGCCTTGATCCCTTCACGTTCAAAAATGCGATCGAAAGTTTGCTTGACCGAAGTGGTTCCGGCGCCCGAAGAGCCCGTGACGGAAATAATGGGGTGCTTGACGGACATCATCTTCTCCTTGCTTCAGTTGCGCAGCAGGCTGCGGTTTTTGAAAAGCTGGGGGCGTTCGTGATAGGGGTTCAGGCCGGCGTAGTACTGTTCGACCAGTTCCACCTCGTGCTTTGATCCAAAGATCATCGGCACCCGTTCATGGATGTTGGCGGGTTGGATCTCGAGAACGCGTTGTACGCCGGTGGTGGCGGCACCACCGGCCTGATCGATCAGAAAGGCAATCGGGTTACATTCATAGACCAGGCGCAAGCGGCCCGAGGCATAGCCTGTACGCACGTCGCCCGGGTATAGAAAGATTCCGCCACGCGACAGGATGCGGTGACACTCGGCCACCAGCGATGCGATCCAGCGCATGTTGTAGTTGGTGCCGTGCGGTCCTTCCTCACCCTCGAGGCAGTCATCCACGTAGGCCCGTATGTGGCCGTCCCATTGGCGTGAGTTTGAGCTGTTAATGGCGAATTCGTTGGTGTCCGGCGGAACCGCAACGCTGCGGCTGGTGAGACGGAATTCTTTCGAGCGCGGGTCCAGCGTGAATATCATCGTGCCCTCGCCGAGGGTCATCACCAACGCGGTCTGTGGGCCGTAAATGACGTAACCGGCTGCCAGTTGGGCGTTGCCGGGTTGCAACAGGCGGCAACGGTTATCGGCATTTTCTCCGTCTTCGATACCGGCAGAAGGCAAGATTGAGAATATCGTGCCTACCGAGACGTTGCTATCGATGTTGGAAGAACCATCCAGCGGATCGGTCGCGACGAACAGCGGTGCGTCCTTGTTGAGTGGGCAGGGTTCTTTCAGTTCCTCCGAAACCAGGCAGGCGACCGGTGCGGCGTGCAGGGCTTCGATGATCAGGTCGTTGGCGATCAGGTCGAGTGCTTTCTGGGTGTCGCCGTCCTCGTTGTCACCCTTCGCCGCACCAAGTTCGCCGGCCAACGGGCCGCGGGCGACCAGCGCGGAGATTTCGATACAGGCTTCCGCGATGGCCTCGATGGTCCGGGAAATATCGCGACGCATAGCCGATTTTCCAGTCCATTTATCCAGGTAATTCTTCAAGCCGGGAAATTTGCTCATGTGCCTCTCCTGTGCTTCTCATGTGGAGATGGTTGGGACGCCGGGGAGCACGCCGTGCTCGCCTGGGTGAAAGTTTAAAACCCCCGGGGCCCGTGCGTAATATGCATAAGGGGGGTAAGTCAGGGTTTTTTGGGTAGGGAAATACCTACCCGTGAGCAATATGACCCAATCCGGCGATACGCCTGCCGGCCGTCAGCTCTTCAGGTAAAGGGCGATGGCCTGGCCGCGGTTCCTGACACCGAGTTTTTCGAACAGGTTGCGGACGTGATATTTCACCGTATTGGTTGAAACCGCTTTTTCGGATGCGATTTCCTTGTTGGTGCGGCCTGCGGCCAGGGATGAAAGGATTTCCAGTTCCCGCCTGGTCAGCGTGCTCAACGGGTTGGCATTGAGCTGGGTCACATCGAGGTAGGGAAAAACCATGCTGCCAGCGGCCACCTGGGCGATGGTATCGAGCAGGCAGGCCGGTTGGTCATTCTTGGAGACAAAGGCGGCGCCGCCGTGGGCCATGACCTGCAATGGCACGGTATCGCTCTCGAAACCCGTGTAAACGATGACACGCGGCGGGTGCTTGCGGGTGTGCAGGCGGTCGAGAATAAAACGGGCATCGGCCGGGGGTATGATCCAGCCGACTACCAAAATGTCCATCGGGGTGGTTTCCAGCGTATCCAGAAAGTCATCGGAATTTTCGCTGGCGCTGACCAGTAAAAAACGCGGGTCCTCTGCAATCAACTGCTTCAGCGCCGCCCGCATCAGCGGGCTTTTATCGGCGATTCCAACGCGAATCGGCTGGCTCGGATCCTGCTTTCTGACCATGTGTACATGGTACCGCAAGCGCCGTGGTGGCAACAGCGCCGGCTGCGGTTTCTGGTTGGAAAAAGGTGCAGTTGGCTAAGGCGCCGGGGAAACTCTTCAGGGGTTAACCGTGCTTCATGATGCGGGCTTTTTGCCGGCCCCAGTCGCGCTCCTTCTCATCGGCACGCTTGTCGTGGGCTTTCTTGCCCTTGGCGGTGCCTATCTCAACCTTGACCTTGCCATGCGACCAGTACATCGCGGTCGGCACGACGGTAAAACCCTTGCGTTCCACCTGCC
>JBFZEL010000348.1:0-2710 GCA_041306925.1 Lysobacterales bacterium | reverse complement strand
CAGGCTGGTGCGTTGCAACTCATCCACCCTGATGCGCCCGTCGATCAGGCCAGGTTTTTCGTCATCTGCGAGTGGCGTGGCATCGAGCGCCTGGCCGATCGCCTTGAACAACTGGTCGGCGGGCAGTGTGAAGGACTCGCCGGTGCCCGCCAGACGGCCGTTGACGTCCTTGCGGGTATATTCAAATTCGATGCCGGTCAATTGACCGTCGCTGGCCAGGATTCGGCGGGGTTGTGCGTGTGTGCGGATCAGCACGCCGTTGGTCTGGGCCACCTGCTGTTCATGCAGCGTGGCACCCATGTCTTCAAAGCCGCGCCGGTAAACCATGGTGACGGTTTCCGCGCCCAGTTTCTTCATCTGCACCGCCATGTCGATGGCGGTGTTGCCGCCGCCGATCACCACCACGTTGCGTCCGACCGGCAGGGTGGAGAGGTCCTCCTGGCGGATGCGCCGGATAAAATCGACGGCGTTGTAAACCCCAGCGAGTGTTTCGTTGTCGACGCCCAGCGCCTTGACAGTGTTATGACCGAGACCGATGAATACCGCGGCGTAATCCCGGCGCAGATCCGCGAGCTTGAAATCCACGCCCAGGGTCTTGCCCGTTTCCAGGTTGATGCCGCCGATATCGAGGATATAGGTGACCTCCCTGGCCGCCCGGTCATCCAGCATCTTGTAGGCGGCGAGACCGTATTCGTTCAGACCGCCGGGCCTGTCGCGTGATTCGTAAATGGTCACGTTATGACCGAGCATCGCCAAACGGTGCGCACAGGCAAGACCGGCGGGCCCGGCGCCCACGACGGCGATTTTCCTGCCGCTTGACGGTGCCCGTCTGAAGAGTTGAATCCAGTTTTCCAGGACGTGATCGGTGGCGTAGCGCTGCAATTGCCCGATCATCACCGGTTTTGATTCCGCGGTGTTCCTGACGCAGACCTGCTCGCACAGTTCTTCGACCGGGCAGACATTGCCGCAGGTGTTGCCCATGATGTTTTCGCCGAGGATGGTTTTGGCGGCACCCCTGACATTGCCGCTGGCGATCTTGCGGATGAACCCTGGGATGTCGATACCCGTGGGGCAGGCCTCGATGCAGGGGGCATCGTGGCAGAACAGGCAACGGGCGGATTCCTGGATGGCCTGCAGTTCGGTCAGCGGCTTGTGCAGTTCGGAAAAATTCCGCTTGATTGCATCGGCACCCAGCCTGGCGCTGCGGATATCCCCAGTCATTTGACCCTGCTCCTCATCAGCACGTAATAGACCAGGCTCGAGATGCCCAGGCCGATAAACCAGGCGTAATTGTACAGGTCGACGATAAAGCCGCTGCCGGAATACAGCCCGACGTTTACCAGGAAGCCCGGGATGTTGGGCAGGACCCCGGCCACCAGCGCGATGATGGCCACCGGGTTGACGCCCGCGTAAATTCCCTTGCTGCGGTACAGGTCTTCGACGTTGAGCGTGGTTTTGCGGATCAGGAAATAATCGACCAGGATGATGCCGATCACGGGGCCCAGCAGGGCGGAATAACCGATCAGCCAGGTAAAGATGTAACCGCTGGGGTCGGCGACCAGCTTCCACGGCATGATGACGATACCGATGATACCGGTGATATAACCACCGCGTTTGAAGTCGATATGCGCTGGCGCCAGGTTGGAGAAGGCATTGGCCGGTCCCACCACGTTGGCGGCG
Organism: Lysobacterales bacterium; assembly: GCA_041306925.1. Lineage (GTDB taxonomy): Bacteria > Pseudomonadota > Gammaproteobacteria > Xanthomonadales > SZUA-36 > SZUA-36. The sequence continues at coordinate 1,030 of JBFZEL010000348.1, read as the reverse complement.
GCGTTGGTCGTGATCGTGGCGATGATGACGGCGATCATCGAGAAGAGCACCACCCAGTGCGACTCAAACCGCCGCACCAGCACCACCGGGTCCCAGATGGCCTCGCCGAATATGACGATGGTCGCACTGGTGACCGCCACGCCGATAAAGGCAAACAGGGTCATGGTGGTCGGCAGGCCGGACAGCTGCCCGAGCACCTGGCCGCGCTGGCTGCTGGCGTAGCGGGTGAAGTCCGAGATGTTGAGTGTCAGGGTCGCCCAGAAACCCACCATGGCAGTCAGGCTGGGCCAGAAGAGTTTCCAGAAACCGGCGGAATCCTCGAACTTCGAACCGGCCTCGAGCATCGGCCCGAAGCCATTCGCGTTCTGGTAGGCCCAGGCCAGCAGCGCCAGGCCGCAGAGTAACAGGAAGGGTGCTGAGACGTGTTCGAGGATGCGGATCGAGTTGATGCCCTTCCAGATCAGGCCGATATTCATCGCCCAGAACAGCATGAAACAGGCAAACTGGACCAGGCTGACGCCGACCCAGTCCGGCATCATCGCCGGGCCATCGGCCACGAACGGCCACATGATCAGCACGATGGTGTAGATGGCCGCCCCGCCGATCCAGGTCTGGATGCCGAACCAGCCACAGGCGACTGCGGCGCGCAGCAGGGCCGGGATGTGCGCACCGCGCACGCCGAATGAAGCGCGTGCAAACACCGGGAATGGAATACCGTATTTCGTACCCGCGTGACCCGACAGTGTCATCGGCACGAGCACGATCAGGTTGCCGAGCAGCACCGTCCACATGGCCTGTTGCCAGCTCATGCCGCCATCGATCAGCGATGCCGCGATCATGTAGGACGGGATATTGACCGCCATGCCGACCCACAGGGCGAAAAAGCTGATCGCTTTCCAGTCACGCTGGCTGGCGCGCACCGGAGCGATGTCGGCATTGCTCAGATCCATGTCGGATTTAAGGTGGCTGACCAGGTGTTCCAGGCTCACGCGTTTACAATTCCGTTATCGCGCCATAGGTTTCGGGCCGC
>JBFZEL010000347.1:0-3259 GCA_041306925.1 Lysobacterales bacterium | reverse complement strand
CATGGATCGACGGCGGCCCCGCTTGGCGGTAATAGACTGCCGCAAACGACTGCGCCAGTTGCTCCCGCACCCTGCGGATCTCGGCTTCTGGCAGGATGAAGCCGTCGTGGCCGTTCTCATTGACACCGCCATAATCCGCGCCGCCACCCGGTAAAGGTGCGTGGATAGGCTGCCCCGCGCTGGGTTCGACCTCCAGACCCCAGGCCGGGATATGGTAGGTCGTGCCGAAGTACTCGTCGGTCGAACCGATGCCCTGCAAGTATGCCGTCTGGTTGAAGCTGGGGAACACATACCACTTGCCGGCAGGAAATGCCCGGTGGTGGTTGGTAAACACACCCTGCAGCCGTTCGGTCTCGCGGGCGAGACGGGAAAATTCGGTGCGTGTCCAGTAACTGTTCAGCCCAAAAGAATGCACGTCGGTGTAGGCGCGCAGGCGCGTGATCGGACCGAGTTGCCCGGCGGCGTCCAGCGCCTGTATCTCGGGCTCGGAAGCCGGGCCCGCGCCATGGTGGACCAGCGACTGCGGATTGGGTGAGGAGCGGGCCGGGTTGGTCGCCCAGTACGGCGCGTTGTTGCGGTTCAGGTCCACGCCGTTCAGATGGTCGATGGTGGTATACAGGTTGTCATCGGTGTTGAGCATGTTTTTGCGCCGCATGCGGCCGTCACGCGGAGAGTAATTCGGATCGTCGGGGTCGGTTTGCAGGTAGTTGAGCGTTGGATAGCGCTGTGTTTGCATGAAGCCATCGATGTTCAGGGACGGAATAACGATCATGTTGACGTTGTCCCGCAGGTAATCGTAAAAATACTGATCGGACCCGTGCGTGGCGAGCAGTTCCAGGATGCCGGTGACGACCTCCGGTGTCTGCCATTCACGTGCGTGGATGCCGCCGTTGGTCAACATCGCCGCTTCCGGCAATCCGTCCACGGTCAGAAGATCGTCATCACCCAGGCGGTAGGCCCAGATGGTGCGGCCGTGCCGGGTCAGCCCCACCGCCTGCGGGTGCACCCACGGTGTCGTTGCCGCCAGGTCCTGGTGGCGCATATGCAGACCGGCATAGGTTCTGAAGCCGTCAAAGGGCTCGGCGGTATCCACCGCTATCGGCACCGGGTACCCCAGGGCGATCCTGGTGCTGTCGGGGAAAGGTTTGCTCTCCACCCACTCGGTCAGAACCTGGGCCTGGAGCAGGCTGCCGGTGCATAGCAGGGCAGTGAGGACGAGCAGCGGCAAACGCGTCATGGCTGCGGCCCCCCGAGCAACTGTTCACGGTTGATAGCCAGCGCCATCTGCGCCCGGCGCGCTGCCAAGGAGTCGCCAGCGGCGGTTTGCTGCAATATCTTTATGGTCTGGACATCGGGGTTCTGCGCCAGCGCCAGCGCCGCGGCGGAACCCAGCGGCGGGTCGGCGAGCAGTTCCAGCAGCAGGTCGCGTATGGCGGCCTCGTGTTTCAAACCCGGCCACCAGGCGGCGATCGCCAGCGCTGCGTTGCCGGCCGGGGCCGCATTAATCGCGTAAGTCAGCAAGACCTCGATTTCTGCAGCCGGAAGACGTTCGGCCAGTTGCCCGAGTGTCGCTGACAAGCCTGCGCCGCTGCCGTTGACCAGCAGTTGTTGCGCGGCTGAGGTGTCGCCGGTCAGCACGGTCGTCAGGCCGATCACGGCGGTCAGTTCCGGCGTCTGTTCAAATTTCGCCAGGGCCGCCTGCTGCACGCCGGCAACCTCCGCCATGTCGGCCTGCCGCAGGCCGTCGAGATAGCCGGCGCGCTGGTTGAAGTTGGTGGATTGCGTGTAGGCGTTGACCAGCGTGGCGGGATTTGTCCTGAGCAATTCAGAGGCCTCGCTGGCAAACTCCTTTCTTTGCCAGTTGTTTTCGACACCCGCAGCAGCGCCGCGGATGTTAAAAAGCGGCACCAGCGTGGCGCCGTGGTCCTCGTCGGGCACCAGGGTCCGGGCCTGGTAGCCGTGCAGGTGTTGCATCACCTCGCTTGCGACGGCGGCGCGCGGCAACTCCGCCAGCGCCAGGGTGAATGCATAGAGCGCGGCTTCCCTGGCCGGCAGCGGCCAGTCGCTGCGTGTTTCCAGTTGCTGCAGTTTTGCCAGGGTGGCTTCAGCGTTGGCCAGCGCCGAGACGTTGGCGATTTCAACAACAGCCCTGTCGATATTGAAGGAATTGACCGCCGCCATGGCGCTGTCACGCTCCCACCGCAAGGAGGCGGAAGGGTCGGCTGCGGAGGCGGCGGATGCGAAGATACCCGGGCAGACAAACAAGACCAGGACAAACAGATTTTTCATACGTATTCCTGATGACGGAATCATCATGCGTAGTATTCTATTTTTGCGCCCATTTGGAAAGTCGCCCCGGCTTGCGCAGGCAACCACACATCGGATTCAGGAAGGCAAAGCGGGGTAACTCAATCGACCGGTTTTGTTTCCAGCAGCGCCTCGATCCCCGTGGCATTGAAGATATGCGTGTAACCCATGGCCTCCAGCGCCGCGATGGACTTGCCGACGCGGTTGCCGGTGCGACAGTAAAAGACCACCTGGCGTTGCTTGTCGGGACCGATGGCAGCGGCCAGTGCCTCGGTCTGGTCCCATTCGATATTGAGCGCGCCGTCGAGGCGTCCTTCGGCAAATTCTTTCGCTGAGCGCACATCCACCAGCAAGTCGCCGTTCCGAATCATCGGCCAGGCCTGTCGTGCCGCTGCGGGATCGCCGCCGCCCGCCAGGACCGGGTTGATCAACCATATGGTCAGCACGACCAGGAAGGCGTAAATGAATTGCGTGGGTTTGCGGTACTTCTTCATGGGGGGGGCGGTGCGTGCCTGTATTGATTTTCAGCGCGTATTCTATAGGCGAATCCGGATTATGCAAGATCAGTTTCTGCAGAAGTTTTCCCGCACCAGGTTCGCGCCCGCCTGCCTGAGTCGCAAGGCCTGTCGACCGGTCGCGATACCGATAAAACCCCAGTTCAGTGCCCGGCTGGCAGCCACGTCCCAGGCGCCGTCGCCAACGTAGGTAAAGGACGTGTCTTCAACGGCCTGCTGGCCGAGCGTCCGCTGCGCCGCAATCCGCATGATCGCCGTGCGCTCGATGGCGTCGTCCGAACTGGCCAGCGGCAGGTCAAAGCGGTCGAGACCCGAGTATTTCAGCTTCAGGCGGGCGCTGTGTTCCCAGCCGCCGGTGGCGATGCCTGCCAACACGTGCCGGCTGCCACGGATGGCCGCCAGCCATTCATCGACACCGGGTAAAGGACTGAAATGCC
>JBFZEL010000346.1:0-4814 GCA_041306925.1 Lysobacterales bacterium | reverse complement strand
TATCTGCTGGACTATAACGAGCGCGAACCGTGGAGTGTACGCATCGGTTACGCAATCTCGCGGTAGGCACCAAGAATATCCAGCGATGCTATTTCCCTGGGTAGAATCGGAGGTGGCGGTGCCAGCCTCCAGCGTCGAGCGCAGCTCGACGACCAGTGCCTGTAACTGACCCTCAATTCGGCATGCCCGGCTTGCAACAAGATTGGCGCTAATACTTTGGTTCTGGCCCTGTTTGAGGTTTGGTGATCTCCTGAATAGCAATGATTACCGGCACCAACACTGCGGCGACGAGTCCCGCAGCGAAGCCGTTGTTGTACAGGTTCAGTCCGGCATGCACCGGACCAACGGTCAGCGCAACCGACGAATGCAGAAAGCCAGCCACGATTCCCCAATGCCAGCCGAAGCGCCCGGCGATGGGTGCCAGCGTGGTACCAAACAGTGCGGCGAGGAGAATTGACGGATCATCGACGCCCCAGGGCTTTGCCCATGAACCCAGGTAGACGCCGAGCATGATCGGCAGTATGTTCCGCGGATGCTTGCCATAGGCCGCGAAGCCGACGATGGTCAGGATGGCGCCGATCACCGGGCCGTTCAGATCACCTCCGATGGCGAGGATGTAGGCCATGCCGATACCTCCTGCCAGTCCCATGTTGACCAGCGTCGGACCAAAACCCACCAGCGCGATGAAATCGGACGGTGACTGGCCGCTGGCGCCTATCACGACTTTTAAACCGGACAGGGCTGCGCGATCGAACCAGAAACCGACCACGATCATGGCGATGAACAAGACCAGCAGAAAGCTGGCCAGCAGCGGGTTGTTGCCAGTCGTCCAGATGAACACCGGATCGGGCACGAAGCCATAGGATTTATACAGAGCGACAATCAGTAAGCCCACAATGCCAGCAGTGAACCCCATGTTGTACAGGCTGAAGCCCTGGTGTGCCTTGAACAGCTGCGCGGCGGCCGGTGCCAGCACAAAGCCAGTCAGCAAGCTTGTAGCAACGGCGAGCGGCGCCCTGGTGGTGAGTGCCAGACTGGTACTGAATAGAATTTCGGAAAAGATTGGCGCCAGCGCCGCACCAAAAAAAGCGGTATTGATGTGCGTTGCAAACGGCTCGTGCCGGAAACGGGCATAAAGCCACACACCCATCACGATGAACCAGATGTTCAGCAGATTCTTGCCGAACAAGCCAAAGCCCAGCACCAGGAACAGGCAGGCCACTGCGGCGGCGCCAATCTTTGCGCCTGAGCGGTGGTAGACCAGGCATGAGAACAGGGTCAACAGCCCGGCATTTACGCAGGCGGCGCCGATTCCGCCGACACCGAAGTAGTCGGTAAGCAGTGTGTCACGTGAGGTGCAGATCGCGACCAGGCCAGCCAGTATCTCGGCGGGGCTGTCGACCAGGAAGCCGAACAAAATGAAAGAAGCCGCGAAAAAAGCCACCACCCGCAGGATGACGTTTTCCGTAACGATAATGGCCGGGTGGCCGCCAGACGCTTCAGCAGAATTGCTCATGTAACCTAACCTTCATATCAGACATGTAGGGTTGCTGATTTCGGTAATGTTTGACTCTGGCTCTGGACTACGACTATCTTACTGATAAAAGAATCTACCCTGCGCAGGATGAGGATTAAGGTATGCAGCTGACTCCCCGGGAGTTCGACAAACTCATTATTCATATGATGGCCGACGTTGCGCTCAAGCGCAATGCGAAAGGGATCAAACTCAACTATCCCGAAGCGGTGGCTGTCATTTCTGCAGCGGCACTCGAGGGTGCCCGCGCCGGCATGTCCATTGAGGAAGTCACCCGTGAAGCGCGCAGCGTGCTCACCAGGAATGACGTGATGGATGGCGTCGCCGACCTCATCCCGATGATGCAGATTGAAGCCGTGTTCACCGACGGCAGTCGTCTCGTAACCGTTCATTCACCGATTCAGTAGCGGCCGCCAGCAGCCGATCAAAGGAGTTCAATCATGGGCACTGCAGCCTCTTATCCCAGTCTTCCGGCCGACGTTGATCCGGCTACCACCAAAGTTGCCGTGGGCGGTTATGTCTGCAGTGCAGAGCCGATCGAGTACCACGCCGATTTGCCGGTCACCACACTCAAGGTGCGCAACACCGGCGACCGTCCGGTGCAGGTTGGCTCGCACTTCCATTTCTTCGAAGTGAACCGGGCCCTGGAATTCGACCGTACCCTCGCCTTCGGCCAGCACCTTCTGATCCCGGCATCCACCGCCCTGCGCTTCGAGCCTGGTGACGAGCGCGAAGTGAATCTGGTTCCGTATGGTGGCAAGCGCGCGACCTACGGGTTCAATAATCTGGTCGACGGGCCCACGGCTGGCGAGTTTGGCGTGTCGCAGAAAACCAGGGCTATCGCGCTGGCCGAGCAGCGAGGATTCCGCTCGGCGCCGGAGAAATAACGCAAGCGTTGAATATAGCAGTGCGAACTACTCAGCAATCATCTGCAGGAATCATCGATGGCAACCATTACACGCAATGAATATGTAGGTCTGTTCGGACCCACCGCTGGCGATCGCATCCGCCTTGGCGACACCGGGCTGTTCGTGGAGATTGAACGCGATCTGCGCGGCGCCCCGGGTGACGAAATCGTCTTTGGCGGGGGCAAGAGCCTGCGCGAGGGCATGGGCATGGACAACCAGATCACCCGCGACGGCGGCGCGCCCGACCTGGTGATCACCAATGTCACCATCATCGACGCGATACTGGGGGTGGTGAAGGCCGATGTCGGCATCAAAAATGGCCTGATCTGCGCCATCGGCAAGGCCGGTAATCCACAGACCATGAATGGGATCACACCTGGCCTGGAGTGCGGGCTGGCGACCGATGCCATCTCCGGTTCGCACCTGATCCTGACCGCTGCGGGCATCGACAGCCATATTCACTTCATATCGCCACAGCAGGCGCAGGCGGCACTGTCCAACGGCACCACTACCCTGATCGGTGGCGGTACCGGGCCTACCGATGGCTCCAATGCCACCACTGTGACGCCGGGTCCCGGCAACATCCGCAACATGCTGCGGGCCTTCGAGGGCTGGCCGGTCAACGTTGGTATCCTCGGCAAAGGCCATGGTCATGGCAAGGCGGCCCTGGTCGAGCAGGTCGAGGCTGGCGCGGTTGGCTTCAAATGCCACGAAGACTGGGGCACCACCCCGGCAGTACTGCGCTCGGCGCTGACCGTTGCCGACGAGATGGACGTGCAGGTCTGCATCCATACCGACACGCTGAATGAATCCGGCTTTGTCGAGGATACCATCGCCGCGTTTGAAGGGCGCACCGTGCACTCCTTCCATACCGAAGGCTCCGGCGGCGGCCACGCTCCGGACATCATCAAGGTGGCAGGGCTGCCGAACATCCTCCCTTCCTCGACCAACCCGACGCTCCCCTACGGCATCAATTCGCAGGCGGAGCTGTACGACATGATCATGGTTTGCCACCACCTGAGTCCCGACATTCCCTCGGACGTGGCCTTCACCGAAAGTCGTATCCGCGCCGAGACCATAGCGGCCGAAAACGTGCTGCACGACCTCGGCGTAATCTCGATGATGTCCAGCGACTCACAGGCCATGGGCCGCATCGGGGAATGCTGGCTGCGCACCATACAGACCGCCGATGCGATGAAAACAAGACGCGGCAAACTGCCCGAAGACGCGAGCGGCAACGACAACTTCCGCGTGCTGCGCTACGTGGCGAAGATCACCATCAACCCGGCCATCGCACACGGCATTTCGCATGTGCTCGGTTCTGTGGAAGTCGGTAAAATCGCCGACCTGGTACTGTGGGAGCCGAGTTTTTTCGGTGCCAAGCCCAAAATGGTGCTCAAAGGCGGCATGGTGAGCTGGGCGGTGATGGGCGACCCCAACGCCTCGTTGCCCACCCCGCAGCCGGTCTACTATCGGCCCATGTTCGGCGCCTTCGGCAAAGCGCTGACAGACACCTGCATCACTTTCGTTTCCGGCGCCGCGCATGCAGCCGGTATCAAGGAGCGTAATGGCCTGGAACGTCAGGTCATGCCCGTGCGCAACACCCGCAGCATCGGCAAGAAAGACATGGTGCGCAATTCGGGCACGCCCAATATCGAGGTCGACCCCGAGACCTTTGCCGTTACCGTCGACGGCAAGCATGCCACGGTGGAGCCGCTAACCACGGTGTCGCTCAATCAGAAATATTTCTTCAGCTAGAGAGAAGCCAGTGATACTCATTGAAACCGTCCTCGGCAATGCAGGGGACCCGGAATGGAACGAGCGTCTGGCTAAGGCAACGGTTGACTGGTTCGAGCTGGATCACTGGGAAGCCCAGAAGAACCGCTTGCGCAAAAAGACCCGCGACGGTCAGGAACTGGCTGTTTCACTGGACCGCGGCACCTACATGCGCGATGGCGACGTGCTGCTTTGGGACGAACCGGCGCAACGGGCGGTGGTAGCCAAATTAAGCCTGCGCGACGTGATGGTCATCCATCTTGAAGCGCTTGCCGGGCAATCGCCCGACCTGGCCATGCGCACCGGTGTCGAACTGGGCCATGCGCTGGGCAACCAGCACTGGCCTGCCCTGGTGAAAGGCAGCCGCGTTTACGTGCCGTTGACCGTAGACCACAAAGTCATGAATTCGGTGATGAAAACGCATGGCTTTGAGGGCATCAGCTTCGAGTTCCTGCCCGGCAGCGAAATTGTGCCTTATCTTGCACCGCATGAATCACGCCGTTTGTTTGGCGGTGCCGAGGGCCCGGTACACTCGCATACGCAGGAGCAGTTCGTAGCCGTTGATACCGAGACTGGCAGTGCTTACGGTCGGCCGC
>JBFZEL010000345.1:0-5191 GCA_041306925.1 Lysobacterales bacterium | reverse complement strand
ACGGCCGATCGAATCCAGGTCGAGTGTTCGCATTTCGTGTACCTCGACACCGAAACGTTCCACCTGCGCGCGCAGGTGTCCGCTGAGCGTGCGTATGCCGACCTGCACCAGGCGGCAAGCGAGCCCGTTTTCGAGGATGCGCGCAAATGGACTGGCGTGGGAAAAGGGGTTGCCCTCATAGTCGTCGTACAAATCCGGATGGGCATCGAAATGCAGGATATTGATCGCACCATAGGCCCGATGCATGGCCCGCATGACCGGGTAACTGATGGCGTGGTCGCCACCCAGCACCAACGGCAGTGCGCCATACTGCAGGATTTTATCGATTTCAGTCTCTATCGCCAAAAAGCTTGCAGGTTCGTCGGCAATCTGCCTGTCACCCACGTCTTTGAAACGCGGGTTGCCGTTCAGATCGACACCCAGTTCGGAACACAGGTTGGAGGACCCGCAGTGCAGCGCACGGCGTATCAATGACGGCGCCGAGGCCGCACCGCGCAGAAAACTCGAGTTCGAATCGGACTGAATTCCGATCAATGCGACATCGTCTTTTACAAGATTTCCCGGATTCATCAATTCCAGCCTGCACCGATTTCAACCCCCCGGCATCATAACATTCATTGCCTCAATTTTCGGTCATTGAAACGCTGTAATATACAGTAAACAGAATGCAAACCCATTAGAATAACCACCAAAAATACAAGGCCGGACCCCAATGACCAAACTGACCACGATACAACTCAACGCGCCCTACCTGATCCTGATCGGCGGCATGGACGATCCGACCTTTGCCAAGACCGGTTTTGGCATCGTGCAATGGCGGCGCGAGCTGGTTGCGGGACAACTTCGTTTCGAGGGCTGCACGCTGGATCTGGGCGTGCCCGACATGACCGTTGCAGAGGCGGTGGAGGCCGGGGTCAGGAGCCTCGTCATCGGCGTCGCGCCGGTCGGTGGGGTCGTGCCGGACTACTGGTGGGATACCATCGTTGAGGCGGCAAAAGCCGGTCTGGATATCGTCTGCGGCCTGCATTTCAAGCTGGCGGATTTCCCGGCAGTGGCGGCCGCAGCAAAGGCATCGGGCGCGCGTCTGATCGACGTCAGGAATCCGCCAAAGAATCTGCCTGTAGGCACCGGTATAAAACGCAGCGGCAAACGCGTATTGATGGTTGGCACCGATTGCGCCATCGGTAAAAAATACGCGGCGCTGGCGCTCGATGCGGCCATGCGCGCGGCCGGCATGAAATCGACTTTCCGCGCGACCGGCCAGACCGGCATCATGCTGGCCGGTGAAGGCATCGCGATCGACGCGGTGATCGCCGACTTTATTGCCGGCGCCGCGGAAGCGATCTCGCCCGACAACGATGCAGACCACTGGGACGTGATCGAAGGACAGGGTTCCATATTCCACCCCGGCTACTCGGGTGTCAGTCTCGGTCTGCTGCACGGCTCCCAGCCGGACGCCTTCGTGCTTTGCCACGATGCGACACGCACGACCGTCTCCGGTTTTGAGCACTACTCGCTGCCCTCCGTCCGCGAAGCCATTGACATGCACGTGGCAATGGGCCGCCGCACCAATCCCGCCATCCGTTGCGTCGGCATCAGCGTCAATACGTCGATGCTGGCAGCTGACAAACGCATGGATTACCTGCAGAGATTGAGCGCCGAAACCGGCCTGCCCTGCGTCGACCCGATCATCGATGGTTGCGGGGCCATCCTGGAACATATCAAGCAACTCTTTCCGGAGTAAAAAATGGATTTCAGCATACACATCAGCGACTGGGTGCTGACCCAGCCTTTCCGCATCTCGGGTTTCGAATGGATCAATTCGCGTTGCCTGGTGGTACAACTCGGCAAGGACGGTTGCATCGGCCGCGGTGAAGCGCAGGGTGTTTTTTACCTGGACGAGACCGCGGAGAGCATCTTCGCACAGGCGCACGCGGTGGCCGGCGAAATACGCAAGGGCATATCCCGCCAGCAATTGCAGGAACTGCTGCCCGCGGGCGGCGCGCGCAACGCCATCGACTGCGCGATGTGGGATCTCGAATGCAAACTGGCCGGCAAGAGCATCTGGCAACTCACCGGCCTCGAACCCAAACCGGTAACGACCGTGTACACCATCGGCCTGGAGGACTCGCCCGAAGCGATGGCCGCCAAGGCCGCAGCTGCGGCTGACGCGCCGATACTCAAGATCAAGCTGAGCAGCCATCTGCCCTTTGAGAAGCTGGCCGCGATCCGCACCGCTCGCCCCGACGCCGTGCTGGTGGTCGACGCCAACCAGGGCTGGAACTTCGGGCTATTGCAAGAAGTGCTGCCAAAATGTGTTGGCCTTAACCTTGCGATGATCGAGCAACCGCTGCCACGCGGGGGCGACGAGGAACTGGAGGGATTCAAATCTCCCATCACCCTGGCGGCCGACGAATCCTGCCTGCATACGGGTGAACTGGAGCGCGCCGCGCGCCGCTACGACATGGTCAATATCAAGCTCGACAAGACCGGTGGCCTGACCGAAGCACTGCGACTGGCCAGGGCCGCGAGGGACCGGGGCATGAAGCTGATGGTCGGTAACATGATCGGCACTTCGCTCAGCATGGCGCCTTCGTTCGTGGTGGCACAACTGTGTGATTTCGTGGATATCGACGGGCCGCTGCTGTTGAAATACGACCAGCCCCACGCCATCCGCTACCAAAAGGGCGTCGTCTGCGGGTTTGATCCTGCGCTTTGGGGATAACTAGAACCACGCCAACGTTATTTTGCAAAATTGTGGCCACAAGATGCGGATGTTTAGTGCCCGACACGTTACAATTTGAGCTGCCACCGCCAGTGGAATACGGAGCATTTAAACTCGCCTTTCAGGACAGGCCAATCACCTTCAGGTCAACCCATCTGATCAGACCCGAGGGACTGCCCATAGAGACCCAGAACCATGTTTGAAAACCTTAAAGCCATACCACCCGACCCGATACTTGGCCTGATCGCAGCTTATGCAGCCGATCGGAACCCGCAGAAAATCGACCTTGGCATCGGGGTTTACCGTGATGAATCCGGTAACACACCGATGCTGGACTGCGTCGTAAAGGCTGAAAAAATCCTGCTCGACACACAGACCACCAAGACCTACTTGGGCCCTGCGGGTGTGGTCGGCTTCAACCGCGCCATCGGTGAGCTGATCCTTGGCAGTGACAACGAGGTTTTCAGACAGGGCCGCGCACGCACCGTGCAGACCCCCGGCGGGACCGGCGCGCTGAGGGTCGCCGCCGACCTGATCAAGGTCGCCAGGCCCGATACCGCGGTCTGGGCCAGTGACCCGACCTGGGCCAATCACCTGGCCCTGTTTCCCGGCGCCGGCGTGACGCTCAACAGCTACCCCTATTTCGATGCCCAGACCAGCAGCCTGCGATTCGAGGATATGTGCGCGGCCCTGCAACAGCGTGGGCCGGGCGACGGAGTGCTGTTCCACGCCTGTTGTCACAACCCCTGCGGCGTCAGTCCCGATCCCGAGCAGTGGCGGAAAATCGCAGAGATCGCCGGCGAGCGGGGTTTCACACCGGTGATCGATGTCGCCTACATGGGTTTTGAGCGGGGTGTCGAAGAAGATTGTCTTTCCATACGCCTGTTCGTCGAACACTGCCCGGAAGTCATCATCGCCAGTTCCTGTTCGAAAAATTTTGCCATGTACCGCGAACGTGTCGGCGCGCTCACCGTCGTTGCGCGTGACGCCGAAAAAGCCGCGGCCGTGGAAAGCGTGATCCACAACGTCACCCGCAAGAACTATTCGATGCCACCGTCCCACGGACCCGCGGTGATCGATATCATCCTGCATTCGGACGAACTGACGGCCGAGTGGCTGGTTGAACTCGCAGCGATGCGCACCCGCATCAGGGAACTGCGCAACATACTGGCGGACAGGATAGCCGCCGCCGGCATCAAGCGCGATTTTTCCTTTATCAGGCGTCAGACCGGCATGTTCTCATTCATGGGTTTGACGGTGGCGCAGGTCATGCGTCTGCGCGATGAATTCGCGATCTACACGGTCAATTCGGCGCGGGTCAATGTCGCCTCGTTCAACCAATCCAACATGGACTACTTTATCGGCGCGCTGGCCGCTGTATTGGATGAGTGATCAGATAACCGGGAAGGAAACCCCGCAGGAAAGGCTTGGAGCGTCGGCGGTTTGCGCGTGACAGGACACTAGTGTTTCAGCACGATCGCCCGGTTGCCGTTATGAAAAACACGGTGCTCGGCGTGCCACCTGATCGCGCGGTTGAGGACGGAGCTTTCCACATCCTGCCCGAGTCGTTCAAGATCCCTGGGTTTCATCGTGTGGTCGACGCGTTCGACACCCTGTTCGATGATGGGCCCCTCGTCGAGGTCCGTGGTGACGTAATGGGCCGTGGCGCCGATCAGCTTGACGCCGCGCTCGAACGCCTGGTGATAGGGCCGCGCGCCCTTGAAGCCAGGCAGGAAGGAGTGATGGATATTGATGGCGCGTCCGGTCAGCATTTCACAGGCATGCGGCGTGAGGATCTGCATGTAGCGCGCCAACACCAGCAGTTCGGAGCCGGTTTCCTCAAACAGCGCGAGGATCCTCGCTTCCTGCGCCGGCTTACCGCCGTCCCCGATCGGCAGGTAATGGAACGGCAGCCTGTACCACTCGACCAGCGACCTCTGGTTGTCATGATTCGACACCACGGCGGTGATCTCGATGGGCAGGTGGCCGTCGGCCCAGCGATGCAACAGGGCGTTGAGACAATGACCCTGCTTTGAAACCGCCACCATCACGCGCAGTTTCTGTTGCGAAGGGTAAAAATTGAAGCGCATGCCAAAGCGGCGCGCAACTTTTTCCTTGTAGTCCGCTGCCATCTCCGCCAGCTCATTTGCATCCCTTGCGTCGTCTTCGAACTCTACCCGGATGAATGATTTCTGGGCCTCATCGTCAACGAAATGCGACACCTCGGTCAGCAGCGAACCGCGTTCTGCGAGAAAGGTGGTAACCGCCGCCACGATACCAACCGTGTCGGTACAACTGGACTTGAGCACGAAAGTGGGTCGGGACACTATGGATAATGTTCAGGGGGCGTCGCAGCGCCGGAACACGATACAGGCGTTGGTGCCGCCGAAGCCAAAATTATTGCTCATCACCGTGTCGACGACAGCGGTTTCCCGGGTCTGCAGCAGCACCGGCAGACCTGCGGCT
>JBFZEL010000344.1:0-3580 GCA_041306925.1 Lysobacterales bacterium | reverse complement strand
AGCCGGGCCGGCTCAGCAAGCCGGGCGAGCGCAGGCGGCTTGTCGTGCCGATGCACATAGCCGGAACGCAGCCAGTCGACAAGCCCGGCGGCATTCGCGCAAAACCCGCCGTCGCCCGTGTAGGCGGATCGGCTGGCGTCGAGCGGTGCCGGCTTGCCGCCGGGCGCAAAGCCCGCGACGAAGCCCCCAGACCCCAGGTCGTGGCATGGCACGATGCCCTCGATGCCAAGCGGCCGCAGCACGCGCTCGCGGAGCACGGCATCGAATGGCATACCCCCGACGCGTTCAGCGATCAACGCCAGCGCCTTGTAGTTGGTGTTGCTGTAGGCCCATCGTTCACCTGGCTTGAACCGGCGCGGCGCGTTTGCCGCCAGCGCGATAAACGCCGCTTTCGGCGTCGCCGCGTCATCGGCAAGCGGCCGATAGCCATCGAGCCAGAGAAAGTCGGCAAGGCCCGAGGTGTGCGTCAATAAGTGCGTCAGCTTGAGGTCGGGTTCGTCGGCGAACCATTCGGGCAGATAGTCGCCGACAGGAGCGTCGAGACGCACGTCACCGGTGTCCGCGAGCGCCATGATCGTCGCCGCGGTAAATTGCTTTGAAATCGACCCCACCGGGAAAACCGATCTCGCATCGGGAGGGTCCCCGCCAGCGGCGACCGACCCGTAGCCGCGCTCGAAGATCGTGTCCTCGCCCTTGAGGATGGTGACGTGCACTGCCCCGACCTGTTCGCGTGCCATTAATGCACGGACGTCAGCGTCCATCCTGGCGATGTCCGGCGCCGCACTTGCCGTCTGCGCCAGGAGCAACAGCGCTGCTGCCCGAAGGATGGCTCGTAGCTTGTCTTCGGCTGATTGGCGCCCTGCATATGTTGGTCCGCAACCGGACTGTAAACTGGCCACAGCCAACGGCCGGCAAAACACGAATCGTGTCAAACAGCTTTTCATTCTTTCAAATCCTCAGCTCAATCGGTCGATGGGTCTTTTCAATATAGAAGAATTTGACAGGTATCTGAAGTACGGAAGACATGAACACGGCCTTCTCAGGATTATGTGGGCCACGCCTACCAGAAAATTTATCGGTGCGAGGCTTGCTTTGAATTCCAGAAAATCCGGATTTGGTATACATTGCGTAACATGTGCTTCGACAACCGGGATTAACGAACGACAGAGATGACCTACCTTCTCCTGATCGCCGGACTGGCGCTGCTGGTCCTGGGTGCCGACATGCTGGTCAAAGGCGCTTCGCGCATCGCTGCGGGCTTCGGCATATCGCCGCTCATCATCGGCCTCACGGTCGTGGCCTTGGGCACCAGTGCACCGGAAACTGCCATCTCCATCGGCTCCGCGCTGAACGGCAAAGCCGATATTGCCGTGGGTAACGTCCTGGGTAGCAACATTTTCAATGTGCTGTTCATCCTCGGCGTATCGGCGCTGATTACGCCGCTGTTGGTGAGCAAGCAACTGGTGCGACTCGACGTGCCGGTGATGATCACGGTTGCCATCCTGGCCTTCGCCTTGTCTAGCGACGGGCGCGTCAGCTTCATTGAAGGCGCGGTCCTGTTTGGCTGTATTCTCATCTATATGGTGTTCCTCATCCGCATCAGCCGCCGCAGCGGCGAGGAGGGTGAAGCCATCAAAAAGTCAGCGCACTGGGCCTTCGATGTCGCTCTGATCGTCGTGGGTCTGGCGCTGCTAGTTCTGGGCTCGCGCTGGCTGGTGTCGTCGGCCACCGCTATCGCCGCAGCGATGGGGGTGAGCGAGCTCATCATCGGACTCACCATCGTCGCGGCCGGCACTTCGCTGCCGGAAGTCGCCACGTCAGTCATTGCGGCGATCCGCGGCCAGCGTGATATCGCTGTCGGCAATGTGGTTGGCAGCAACATCTTCAATATCCTGGCCGTGTTGGGCCTGACGGCAATGGTCGCTCCCGGTGGCCTGCCCGTATCAGAAGCGGCGATAAACTTCGACTATCCGGTGATGCTGGCGGTGGCGTTGGCCTGCCTGCCCATCTTCTTTGGCGGTTACTCCATCGCACGCTGGGAGGGCGGGCTGTTCCTCGGCTACTACGTGGCCTATACCACGTATCTGATCCTGGCGGCCGCCGAGCACGACGCCCTGCCAGGGTTCAGCAATACCATGCTGTACTTCATCATGCCGTTGACGGTTATTACCTTGCTGGTCGTGCTGTTTCGCGAATATTCCGCGCGTCACCCGCGTCGCGCCAGTTAATGCCTGCGGCATACACCAGATTACTCGTTTTCGCGGTGCAAGTTGTCGATGAAGTTGTATTTGGCCTGGCGGGTTTTCCAGCGGTCGCGGGCCAGTTTCTGCATATCGGTTACCAAATCTGTTTCGTCAACAATTTCAAGACCGAGCAAGGTTTCAATGATATCTTCCATGGTGACGACGCCATCCATTCCGCCGTATTCGTCGATGATCAGCGCAATGTGTTCCTTTTTCTCGAGCAGGGTTTCCCACACGCTGAACAAAACCAGGGTGTTGGGCACTATGACAATATCGCGTTTGATATCCTTTAAAGTTAAATGATGCTGATCTTCGGCCAGTTTTTCAAATACCATTTGTCTGAAGACATAACCGGTAATATTTTCAGGGTCTTCAGAATAAACCGGAATTCTCGAAAACTTCAGAAAGTCTTTGTTCCGGAGAAAATCAGCTAAAAGTAAATTCTCTTCGGCAACCGCAACCACTACCCTGGGTGTCATGATTTCTGAAACTTTCACATTCTTCAGTTTGAGCAGGTTATGTATTATTTTGTACTCTTTTTCGATGAAGACTCCTTCGTCGGCGCCAATGCTTGCGATCGCTGATATTTCCTCGCGGCTGGTGGTTTGCTCGGTATGTTGTTTGGCGAATGAGCGGGTAAAAGCATTCAATAGCAGGACAATCGGATAGGTAATGAATATCATGCCCCGGATTGTTTGCGCAGATATCGCGGATAAATTTCTCCAGTAGCGCGCACCGATTGTTTTGGGTATAACTTCAGTTCCCACCAGGATTAAAATAGTAAGAATGACGGAAGCAATGCCGAAATAGGCTTCGCCAAAAACCTCGATTGTCTGGGCACCAACTCCGGCAGCGCCAACTGTGTGAGCAGCAGTGTTCAAGGTGAGAATTGCCGACAACGGTTTATCCACATTGCTTTTTAACGCGATAAACTGTCCTGCCCATCTGTGGCCTGCTTTCTGTTTTACCACCAGAAAGGATTGTGGTGTTGATAACAGTACAGCCTCCATTATCGAACAGATAAAGGAGACGACCAATGCAAGCGACAAATAGAAAATAAGTAAAGTCATAGTTTTCCTGATTAGGTATATACCTCAGCCATCTTAGCGAACCGATACGGCCCCGGTCAGTGTGACCCGGTCGCCGTTTTTCCCGCAAGCTTCTGCCAGGCCGGCGTGATCACATGGCTTGCAATAGGGATCAGCAACAGACCCAGCGCCAGGCCAAACACGCCATCCATGGTTGCTCTGGACGCCCACTCGACTGTTCCGGTCAGGTTTTCAGATACCCGGTGGCCAAGCATCGCCGCCCAGTCGTGAATGTGATGCCCCAGCCAG
>JBFZEL010000343.1:0-6732 GCA_041306925.1 Lysobacterales bacterium | reverse complement strand
AAAGTCGTCCGGGAAGGATGCGGTTGCCGCATTCTGGTTGACCACCAGCCCCACTGTCACTGCGCCGGCATTACCGCCGATTTCAGCTACGACAATAAATGTAGCCGTATCTTGCGGGTTGGCTGCGACCACCTCGGCCGCCGAACCGTCGCCAGGCAGACTGGTTACCTGGTAACCGGCAAATGCGGTAGCACTGAATGCCAAAAGGGGCAACGCGAAAATTAGTTTTTTTAATAGCTTTGAGCGCATGGATTTTTCCTCCCGACCTGGAATCGTATAATCAAGTTGACTTTTATTCGCCTAATCACAAACAGTATAAATAAGTGCAACCTATACCATAAATCGCATTATCACATAAGCAGTTTGATATTTGTACACATTATCAATCAATCAAGCAAATCAATCCGGTTAATTTGTAAATTTTTCCAAAAAAAACCGGCCTGCGTACAGGCCGGTTCTTACACTCATGTCCGGGTGTCCATCTGGCACGCCCGGGATTGAACTGATCAATTGAAGCGGTACACGCCCGAGACAGATATCACGTCCTGGTTCTTTGAGAAATCCGCTGCGAAATCCATCTGGAATTTTTCGAAGAAGAAACCAAAACCGAGGGACCAGTGCATTTCATTGCTGCCGTTGGGGAAGAAAGCAGCGTTTGCTTGTGCGTTGAGATCATCCGGGTCGGTTGGACCACTATCGGTCAAGGCGTGATCCGGGTCATACCAGGCGCCGGCGCGCAGAGCGATCGGCTTGTTCTGCATGACATACTCGGCACCTAAGTGGAACTCGGTGCCATCGTCGATTGACATACCGTCAACGATGGTCTGACCATAATCAGGCGCCGGATCCTCGAAGGCCCAGAATACCGGGTCCGCCAGGTCGGAATAATTGATCTGCATGATATCGAAATTAAAGGTCAGGTTGTCATTTGGCTGAAAAGAGAACCCAATGCCATAGGCATCCGGCACCTCGAACTTGTAGGCCCTGTCAAAATCGATTTCTGGAATTTCGGGGACCGTCTGGTTGTGATTGGTGCTGAAATCGGGTGTTGAGCGGTATACCAGGCCAACGGAAAAAGACTCTGAAACGTTAAACAACGCGCCAAGTGTGAAACCCCAACTGTTGTCATTGCCGCGTTGAATTTGCTGGTTCACCAGCAAATTGCTGTCCACGAGGTCATAACGCAAGGTGCTTGCATCCATGTCGTAGTCATAATACGAAAAACTGGCGCCCAGCGAAAAACGTTCACTCACCCGCAAAGCCGTTGAGAAACCGTAGTTGACGATATTCACGTCAACCCGGTTGTCCGTCGGAAAGGCGAATATATCGTCACCCAGATCGATAGGGTCGGTATTGAATCTGGACTTGAAATCCATGAATTCATGGCGGTAGAGGGCAAACACCCATTTTTCCATCGGGTAAACGAATGACAGGTAGGAAAGGTTGTTGGCGTTGTCGCTCGCGGTGGAGCGGTCGACATCCGGGTAAGTACCACCCGATGTGTACGGGGTATCGAAACTGTTGAAACGATATTCAGCCGCAATTTCCGGGCTGAACAGGTTGGTGAGTCCCGCCGGATTCGCATAAGCAGCAGTAGAGTCGTCGGCACGGCCTAAAAATGCACCACCCATGGCCAGCGACCGGGCGCCAGGCGCTGAAAAGTTAAATTGTAAACCTGACATACCTTCCGTATTGGGCAGTTCGCCGGCAAGTGTCATACCCGGAACGGCGGCAACCGCCAGTAGCATACAAGTCTTTTGTATCATCTTCATTGTTTGACTCCTTTTATATTTAGTGCAATGAGTTCATTTCTGTGCAGCTTAGAGTATAGCCGAAAATTCGCGAGGCGGTAGTCATGCCTGCCTGTTTTTATCTCGATTTTAATCATGGCGGAGATTCAGACAGCAAAGATTCAGACCGTCTGTTTGAACAGCGCCAGGAAGCGTGGTGAAAACGCGGCGATATACGGCGAAAACCCACTGTTCATCTTCTTGATGGCGCGTATGTCGCTCTGCACCTGGGCCAGGGTTGGCTGCTGCTGCTCGCCCGAACGGACATACAGCGTGTAATTCGCAGCGGCACGGAATAATAGAGCCTGTATCCTGGCGCGGTCCTTGTCGAAGCTATCAGGGTTGGCCAGTTTGACGGTGGCGGCGTAATCACCCGCAAAATAGGCCTCGGCGATGCGCTTCAGTTCGGCGGGCGGCGTCCGGTCGGCGACACTCTGTTTTTGCGCCTGCCAGTCCTGAACCGCGAGGTTGTAGCGTCTGAGCACATTGTCGATGACCTGGGTTTGTTCCTTGATGTTGGCAGCGGAAGCGGTATCACCGAGACCCTCGGCCACGCCGATCTGGCGCTGTAAATCCGCCAGCAGTGTCTTCATCTGATCGCTGGCGCTATCATGGGTTTCGGCCGCCCTGGCCAGGCGGGTGGAGTTCTGCAGGTCGCGGCGGGCGCTTTCCCGGGCAAGGCGCTCGGCATCCGCGCCCTGTGACTGGGCGGCCTTGACCTGGGCCTGGGCGAGTTTCTCGGTGCCCGTGAGCGCACTGGCCGCGCTTTTCGCCTCCTGGATGATGGCTTCTATCGCGGTTGGATCAGCAGCGCCTGTCGCCTTGTCCAGGCGCTGCAGCAGGCTCTGGGCCAATTGTTCGCTGCGGGTCAATTCCGGTTGCCATTTGGACGCCCATTCCCGCTTCAGGGCGCTCTCGTTCTGCAACCTGGCAAAACTGGTGTTGGTGCTTTGCAGGGCATCGATTTCAGTCCTCGCCTGCTGGGCGATCCTGCTGACATCAACCGTCTCGACCACGTCAACCTTGCATGCCGACATGTTTTTCTGCATGGCACCGTATTCTTCCAGTCCCTGGATGACACCGAGCTCCAAAGCCTTGTTCCAGGCTGACATCGCGGATTTGCAGTCATTCAACCTGAAATGGGCTTCACCGAGGAAGTAATGGGGTATGTATGAGTCATAGCGCATGCCATAAATCTTGACGCGTGCGGCTTCTTCCGGATTGTCCTTGATCGCGTCCTGGAACTTGCTGACCGCGTCCTGGTAATTGCCTTCTTCAAACGACTTTTTGGCAAGCGTGTAATTACGCTTGAATTCCGCTTCCGCTGCGGACGCGAATGCCAGCAGCAGCAGTGAACACACCAGCAGCGTTGTGAATCTGCAGCGCAACATGATTACCAGCTTGCCCTTTCGAAGTAATTATCCGCCGTCAGCGAATCAAATTTCGCCGTGGCCACGGCGGTTTGCTGGGCAACGACGGTGACCGACAGCTTCTTTGGTGAGCCGCCATTGCTGTCGCGTATTGACACACTGTAGTTGCCTGCCATCAGGCTCACCAGCATGGGTGTCGAGCGGGCGACCGGCAACTCCTGGATTTTACCCTCGGCATCACGGATTTCGGTGACTTCGCCCCAGGGCGAGGCGTCGATCGCGAGCTTGCCCATCAGAGCGGCCAGGCGCCGCGCCTCTTCGGCGAGGCGTTCCTGCCTGGACTTTTCGAGTGTGTTCCTGGTATCGAGCAACTGCTGGTTTTTGGCGTAGTGACCGAGGGTGCGGTCCAGCAGCACGAAGCCGGATTCCTCGCTACCCCCCGCGCTGACCTGCATGGCGCGATTGCTGACGGCCTGGATAAATTCATTCTGCAGGCTTACCGCCGTCAGGTTACCGGGGAACTGGGTATTGATTTCCTTGAACGTCTTGGCCGCCTGGTCGATGATGTCCAGGGTCAGCGGCGCAGTTGCAACCAGGGTCTTCGCGGTTTCAAGCAGTTGCTGCAGCTTGTTTGATTTTTCCTGTTCGGCGATGGCGTTTTCCATCCTTGTTTTCATTTCGGCAAACCTGGCCTGGTCGCCGAATGATTTCTGGGCATTTTCGAGCAACCCTTTGGCGCCGCTGAAATCACCCAGTTTCTCCAGTTGGCTAGCCTCTTCAAATACCTGGTCGGGCAAACGCGCAAGACCCCTGGCCGCCTGCTCGTTGCCCGGGTCCATTTTTTCGACGTTCTTGAACGTGTCCAGTGCGTTGGCGCCGGGCGGCAGGAAGTCACCGGACAGTACCAGCCGTTGTGCTTCCTGCAGCA
The DNA here is from genome assembly GCA_041306925.1 of Lysobacterales bacterium. GTDB lineage: Bacteria > Pseudomonadota > Gammaproteobacteria > Xanthomonadales > SZUA-36 > SZUA-36. The sequence continues at coordinate 2,644 of JBFZEL010000343.1, read as the reverse complement.
TCGACTGGATTTCCTGGTCGCGTGCGCTCAGCTGACCAGTGGATTTTGCCTGGATGGACAAAAGTTCGGCATCATCCGGCGCCGCGAGCAAACCGCTATCGGCCAGCTTGAGCGCGGTGGCAAACTCGCCGCGCTTGACCGCCTCATTGGCCTGGGTGGTGAACTGGTCGGCAATCTGCGCCAGTCCTTTCAATGCTGCGGCATTGTCCGGTTGGCGATTCAAGGCCTGGGTGAAGCTCTCGAGCGCGTTATCCGCTTCCGGTTCGATCAATTTGCCCTCGTCCAACTGCTGTTGTGCGATGCGAAGAAACTCTTCGACTTCCGACTGTTCACGAATTTCACGTTCCTTTGTCGTGATATCCGTTCTCATTTCCGCCACCCGCCTGTTGTTCGGAAAAAGCTTATCGATGTTTTCCACGAGCTTTCCGGCCTGCTCAAGATCACCGCTGGCGAGGTTTTTCCCTGCCATGTCCATCAGGCTCGTCAGGATGGCTTCCAGGCCCTTGTTGGCGACGTCATTCTGCGGATCGAGTTCGAGGACCTTCTGGAATGCGGCATAGGCATTGCCGTCTGGCGGTTCGATCAACTTGCCCTGGGACTGGTAGTCGGCGGCGACGCGCAACGCTTCGGCAATTTCAGCCTGCCGCCTCTGCGCAGCCAGCAGGGTTGCGATCTCATCTTCGAGGTCCACGAGGTTCGTGTAATTGGGATCCACCTCGAGTCCTTTTTTAATCTCCGCTAGCGCTTCCTCCGGTTTATTTGCATCTATCAGGTCACGGGCGTCCGTTTCATAAAACTCCGCAATCTGCCGCGCCCTGTCGAGGGTCGGCCGGTAGTCCGGCGCGAGCGCAAGCGCTCTTTGCAGTTCATAAACGGCATTGTCTTCCGGCGGGCTGTCGATCTGCAGTTTGAGCAGGTTGGCATCGACCCTGCGGAGGTAATTCTCGACCCTGCGCTGGTCTGCTTCCGACAGCCCGGCTGAAGGGACATACCAGATGGCGAAATACAAACCGATAGCCAGCACCAGCAATAATGCAGGGACGCCGAACATGATGTACTTCTTGAGAGCGCCGGAAGGCGCCCTGCCCTGTTGACCGGTCATCATCCGGGTCGCTTCGTACTGACCCGACGTCGCTGCTTCTGTCCGCCCCGTGAATCGACCGGAAGTACGCTCGGAGAACTGGCCCGAATGGCGATCTGAAAACTGGCCGCTGTGGCGGCCTGTACCAAAGCTGCCGGGACCCAACTGGTTGGGGTCGTAAACGCGCGTCGCCCCCTCCATGTCCAACGCGCTTTCCCTGTCGATCATCGGCAGGTTCTGCAGGGCCTTGCAAAATTCGAGGCAGGTTTGAAAACGGTCGGCCGGGTCCTTGGCCAGCAATGCGTCCATGATTGGCTGGAGGTCGGCCAAATGCGGCGGTAAAGGCGGTGGAATGTCCTCGCACTGCATGCGCGAGAGGTCGTACTGGCTGTTGGCCACGAACGGCAGACGCCCGATCAGCAGACGGTAAAACATCAAGCCCAGGGCGTAGATGTCGGAGCGGTGGTCGACGTGCATGCCACGGATCTGTTCCGGGCTCATGTACTGGAGCGTGCCGAGAATATGCCCCGTCTGGGTCAGGCCGTGCTCCTGGTCGGTCTCACGCGCGATACCAAAATCGGTCAATAACGGTGTAGTGATATTGCGCAACAGGATATTGGATGGTTTTAAGTCCCTGTGAACAATGTGCTTGAGGTGGACGGAGTGCAAGGCAAGTCCGACTTTCGAGCATATCTGGATGGCCTGGTCTACCGTTAACTCTTGCTTTTTCAGCCAGTCGGTGAGCGTGCCGTTTTCAACGTACTCCATGGCCATGTACAGCATGCCATCGACTTCACCGATATCGATGATCGAGACGATGTTTTCATGTTGCAGCTTGGCGAGCACCCTGCCTTCGGTAAAAAACCGCTTTTTGAATTCCTCGCTTTCGGCCGACAGCCTTTGGTGGAGGATCTTGATGGCGACCTTGCGGTCAAGCAGAACCTGGACACCGAGATAAACTTTGGCCATGCCGCCGGCACCGATTTCTTTAATCAGTTCGTAGCCGGGGATCTTGATATCAATGGACATTCATGAAACCAAAAATATTCTCGTTGCGCACAAATTAAAACAGGTCACGAAGTATGACCTGTCCCTTGCTGTAATTCTACGTCAGTTTTTATAAACAATTCGAGATTGAAAACACGATTTAATCTATATAATCTGAATTCCGGTTAAAAAATGACCACTCAAACGTGCGGTCTAGCTGCTATCCTGAGTGTACGATGCAGAGTGTACAACAAACCGAAACGTTTTTTGCAACTATAGGAAACAAGTTATGCCAGGCAGAATGGGATTTGAATTTGGCTGGGCGGGAGGCGATAAGTCTCAACGTGTTGAAACCTCTCCTTTTATCATGATGGTTTTGGGCGATTTTGGCGGTCTTACCAACCAAAAACACGACCAGGACCCGGCGTGGCTGATGCAGGTGCCGGTCAGAAACGTGGATATTGATAGCATCGATCAATTATGGCGGGTTTTTGCGCCGTCACTTGAAATCGAGGTTGACGGCGTCACTGTCAGGCTGGAACCCGCCGGTATTGATGATTTTCACCCGGATCAGCT
>JBFZEL010000342.1:0-2876 GCA_041306925.1 Lysobacterales bacterium | reverse complement strand
TCCAGTTGCCTGGCGTGGCGGGCGCCGAGCTTGCTGAGTTTGTCGGTCTGGCCGACCAGGTTGCCGGCGCCGGTGGTCAGCTGGTTGTAGGCATCATCATAGGCCTTGCGTGCCTGCTCGAGACGCAGCCCGACATTTTTCAGATTTTCGACAAAACCGACGAACTTGTCATACAACAAACCCGCACGACGGGCGATATCCTGGGCATTGGTGTTTTGCCTGTGCACCTGCCAGACGGACGCCACGGTGCGCACCGTGGCGAGGAAATTGGCCGGTGACAGCAACGCCACGCGGTTGGCCAGGGCATACTCCGGCAGGGTCGGGTCGTGCTGCAGGGCAACGATCAGCGCGGCCTCGATGGGTAAGAACATCAGGACAAAATCGAGCGCGTTGAGCGCTTCGACGTCCGGGTAGTTCTTCCTGCCGAGGCCGGCGATGTGCGCCCGAATGGAACCCACGTGCTCGGTCATCAACAGTTCACGGCGCTCTGGGCTTTCCTCCGACTGGTAGCGGGTCCAGGCTGTCAGTGAAACCTTGGAATCGAGGATGATGCTGCGGTTCTCCGGCAGCTTCAAGACGAAATCCGGCTGCAGGCGCTCGCCGTTATTGCCGGTCGTTGAAAATTGTGTGTAGTAGTGCTCGCCCTTGACCAGGCCGGCCAGTTCCAGCAGGCGTTCGAGTTGCTGCTCGCCCCAGTTGCCCTGCGCCTTGACGTCGGTGGTCAGGGCCCTGGTCAGGTTCTGCGCCTCCTTGTGCAGCCGTTCGTTCAGGTTTTCCATCTGCCGGAGCTTTTCCTGCAGGGCGGCGTGCTGGCGGATATCTTCACGGCTGTTGCTGTCCACCGTCTGGCGGAAGGTTTCGAGGTCCTTGGTCAGGGGCTTCAACAGGCCGGAGAGCTGCTTTTCACTGAGCTCGGTGAACTGGCTGGAACGCTGATCAAACACCTTGCCAGCGAGCCGCTCGAACGATTCGGTCAGACGTTTTTCCGCGTCCTCGAGTGAGGCCTTTTCAGCTTGCCAATGCTGCTGCTGCTCCTCGAGCCTGGTCGCCGTGACCGCCAGCGCCCGCTGGACCTCGGACAACTCCGCCTCGCGCGCTTTCAGATCGGCGCCGAGCCTGTCGTTGAGGGGTTGTAAACGCCCGATTTCCGCTGCCGCGCCTTTGCGCCTGGCGATCCGCGCCGCGACCATCGCTGCGATCAGGGCGACGATCAGCCCTGTCGTCAGACCCAGAACGACGCTGTTGATATCCAGTTGTGCCAGCCATTCATTCATGATGTTTTTTGACCTCTTGCCACAGGGTTTCCATGTCCGCGAGACCCATCGGATCGAGCGCCGCGTGTCCGCCGGCCGCCGCTTCCATGGCCCTGAAGCGCTGTTCAAACTTGGCGTTGCTGCGGCGCAGCGCACTCCCCGGGTCGATCTCGAGCTGCCGCGCCAGGTTGACGGCGGCGAACAGCAGGTCGCCGAGTTCGTCCTCCATCGCGTCGTGGTCTCCCGCGGACATCGCCTGGCGCAGTTCGGACAGTTCCTCATCGATCTTGGCCACCACAGCGTCCGCTGAAGACCAGTCGAAACCCACTTTGCGGGCACGTTTCTGCAGTTTGACCGCGCGTTGCAACTCGGCCATGCCGGCGGGAATGCCGTCCATCAGGCTGTGTTCGCCTTTCTGTTGTCTTTCCTTCGTCTTGTAATCTTCCCACACCTGTTTCTGATGCGCAGCGTCCCTGATCTCGAGATTTGCAAACACGTGCGGGTGACGGCGCAGCATCTTGTCGCAAACGGCCTGGTGTACAGCGTCGAAATCAAAGCTGCCCTGCTCGCTGGCCATCTGCGCGTGGAAGACCACCTGCAACAGCAGGTCGCCCAGTTCGTCCCTGAGGTCGGCCATGTCGTTCCTGGCGATGGCGTCCGCGACCTCGTAGGCCTCTTCAATGGTATAGGGCGCAATGGTCGAGAAATCCTGTTGCACGTCCCACGGGCAACCGTTGTCCGGGTCGCGCAGACGTTGCATGATTTCGAGCAGTTGTAACATCAGTTCTCCTTGCTAACGCGTTTTGAGCGTAACCTTAAGACTGGCGCCGCCGAGTTCGGCCTGGCCGATGCTGATCTCACCATGATAGGCGCTGATGATCTCCATGACGATGGCCAGACCGAGCCCATGTCCCTCGACCCGTTCGTCACCCCTCACGCCGCGTTTCAGCAGCTGTTCCCGCTGTTCTGCGGCCATACCCGGACCGTTGTCATCCACCTGCAGCCGGATACCGGCCCGCGGGTCCCCCGCATCCAGGGCGTGGGCTGACAACCGCACCTGCCCGTCGCCGTACTTGCAGGCATTGTCGAGCAGGTTGCCCGCCAACTCCAGAAAATCACGTTGCTCGCCATAAAAGGCCAGCTCAGGGTCGATCATGACATCGATGTTTATCAATTTCTGAGAATAGACACGTTGCAGTGACAGCACCAGGCGCTCCACCTGGGTCTTTACATCCAGCGCCGGTGCATTTGAACTGCGCGCCGATGCGGCGGCCCGCTGCAAACGGGTGGCGATCAGGTGTTGCATGTCGGTGACGGCATGTTCCATCGCTTGGGCGCGCGGCGAACCGTCCGCTGGCAGGCTGGAGAGGATCACCGACAGCGGCGTTTTGAGACTGTGCGCCAGCGAATCCAGTGCATTGCGGTAACGGGTCTGGTTGGCTTGCTCGGTTTCCAGCAGGTGATTGAGGTTGCGCTTGAGCGGTTCCAGTTCGACCGGGTAATTGCCCTCCAGCCGTTCCATTCCACCGCTCTCGATACCGGTAATATCCTCGGTGATGCGCCGCAGGGGCCGCAGGCCGAGGGTAAGTAACAGCAACTGCGCCATTACCAGGATCAGGCCGG
>JBFZEL010000341.1:0-4380 GCA_041306925.1 Lysobacterales bacterium | reverse complement strand
TGATTTCGTGCAACGCGGACAGCCAATGTTCGAAATCACCCGCCCAAAACAGCTGCAGGCCTGGCTTCCCTATCCTGAAACTGTCGCGTTGAAGATTCAGATCGGCCAGAGGGCGAAAATTGACAGCCCGCTCACAGCCGGGGCAATTGCCAACGGCGAAGTCACCGACCTGCAACCGACCATCGGCACGGGCAGTCGCGCGCTCATGGCCATCGTCGACCTTAATAACCCGGGTGAACTGAGACCGGGCGCGACGATCACCGGACAGGTACTGGTGGAAACACGCAAACAGGCCGTGCTGGTGCCCAGCATCAGTGTTGTGCACCGCCCGGCCGGTGAACTGGTCTATGTGATCCGCGGCGACAAGGCCGAGGCCCGCGTCATCAAAACCGGTTACCCGCAAGGCAATCTCATTGAAATTGTCACGGGTCTTGAGGGCGGTGAGACGATTGCGACCGATGGCGCAGCGTTTTTGACCGATGGCGCCAGCGTGAGAATCGTGGAGCCGGCCAATTGAATCTGCCTGAAATTTCCATCAAGCGGCATGTACTCGCCTACATGCTCTCCGCCGTGATGGTGCTGTTCGGCATCATCAGCTACAGGGATATCGGTATTGACCGGTATCCGACCGTCGAGTTTCCGATGATATCGGTGACCACGATATTACCCGGCGCCACGCCTGAAATCATCGATGCCAGTGTCACAAACCTGATCGAGTCCGTGGTCAACAGCAGTCCGGGCATCGACCATATCCAGTCCAACTCGGCGCCCGGTGTTTCTTCCATCAACATTCGCTTCAACATGGAAAAAGACGTCGATGTTGCTTTTAACGAGGTCCAGGCGCGGGTAAACCGGATCCTGAGGGACTTGCCCAATGAAGCTGACCCTCCCGTGGTGGCCAAGATCGAGATCGGCGCACTACCCGTCATGTGGTTGACCCTGAGTGGCGACCGCACCCTGCAGCAACTGAACCAGTACGCCCGCAACGTCATCAAAAAGCGTCTCGAGACGATCGATGGCGTGGGTGAAATCCAGCTTGGAGGAGAGTTGCGGCGCACGATCCGTGTCAACCTCGATCCGGTGCGCATGCAACAGCTCGACATCACGGTGCCCGATGTCGTGCGCATGTTCAAGCGCGAACACCTGCGCCTGCCGGGCGGATTCCTGATCAATCAGGACGTTGAAAAACTGATTGAACTGGACCTGGAGTATCACAGCCCTGAACAACTGGGCGAAATGATCGTCAGCTACAACGGTGACGCGCCACAACGGCTGAAAGACTTCGCCCGCATCGAAGACGGCCTGGCGGACTATCGCGAACTGGCGCGGTTTAATGGCAAGCCCACGGTCGGTATCGGTATTCTCAAGGTGCAGGATGCCAATACCGTGGCGATCGTCGATGAAGTCAAGCGCCGCATGCACGAGGAACTGATCCCGCAGTTGCCCCCGGGTATCGATCTGGGTATCGCCCACGATGACGGTGAACTGACCCAGGGGGTAGTCGACTCGCTGGAGGAACACCTGCTGTCCGGCACCCTGCTGACTGCGCTGGTGGTTTTGTTATTCCTGAAAAACATGCGCTCGACGATCATTATCGCAGTCGCCATCCCGGTCTCGCTGCTGGGCGCCATCGCGGTCATGTATTTTCTTGGTTACACCTTTAACACGATGACCATGCTCGGCCTGCTGTTGCTGATCGGCGTGGTGGTCGATGATGCCATCGTGGTACTGGAGAACATCTACCGCCACGCCGAGGAGCGTGGTTCGGGCCGTGTGGAGGCCGCCATCAGCGGCACACGCCAGGTTGTCTTCGCGGTCATGGCGGCCACCTTCACGCTGGTCGCCATCTTTGCCCCGGTTATTTTCATGCAGGGCATTATCGGCAGGTTTTTCGAGGCCTTTGCCGTGGTGGTAACCTTCGGTGTGCTGGCATCCCTGTTTGTGTCACTGACGCTGACACCCATGCTCTGTTCCCGTTTTCTGCGAGTCGAAAAGCAGCACGGCAAGCTGTTTCACTTGATGGACCGCGGCTTTCAGGCCATGGACAGGACCTATGTAAAACTGCTGCATTTTGCCCTGGGTAACCGCCGCATGGTCGCCTGGATCACGCTTGCCGTGGTCATTTCCAGTGGCTATTTCTTCAGCAACACCGGCTCCGGTTTCATGCCGGTACAGGATGAGGGCCTCTTTATCGTCAGCGTCAAGGCGCCGTTGGGCGCTTCCATTAATTACACGGAAGCAAAGATCAAGGAGATCGAAGCGGTTCTGGCCAGGGACGAGGACATTGCGAGTTACTTCGTTACCGTCGGCGCCGACCGTTCCCGCCAGGTCAGCACGGCCAGTTTCCTGGTCAGGATGGTTTCCTGGGACCAGCGCGATATCAGCCAGGTCGAAATGATTGCAAAATTACAGGAGGAACTGGCGGGAATTGCCGGCGTCCATGCTTTTCCGTCACCCATGCCCATGGTTGGCGGCAACCGCGGTGAACCCCTGTACTTCATCCTCGCTGGACCGGACCTCGGCGAGGTCGCGAGACTGGCGGAAGAAGTCAAGGAGCGTCTCGACAAGCACCCCGAAATCGGCAACCTTGACCTGGAACTCGAACTCGATCTGCCACAACTCAAAACCAGGATGAATCGCGCCCTGATCCGCAGTCTTGGTCTGACCGCCGAGGATGTGGCTCTCGCCATCAATGTGCTGGCCGGCGGTCTGGATATCGCCCGCTTCAATGATGACCCGGGAGATGGTGAACGTTACGACATCCGTCTCAAGGCCGGGCCGGGTCTGCTCGATTACAGTGATGATATTTCCAAAATATACCTGCGCTCATCGAGCGGGGAGATGGTATCGCTCGCCAACCTGGTCAATCTCGAACCGGGCCTGGGCGCGGCGATCATCTCGCGTTACGATCTGCAATACGCCGCCAATTTTTACAGCACCCCCAAGGTGTCACTGGGTGAAGCGGTCGACATCGTTTACGCGGTCACCGAAGACCTGCTGCCATTGGGCTACGAGGTGCGCATGTCCGGGCGCGCGGAAGAGCTTGGCAAAACGGTGTATTACATGCAGTTTGCATTCGTGGTTGCCCTCATCCTCGTTTACATGGTGCTGGCGAGCCAGTTCAACTCCTTCATACAGCCCTTCATCATCATGGTCGCACAACCTTTGGCCATTATCGGCGGGGTTGTATCGCTATGGGCAACGGGCAACACGCTGAACGTTTTTTCCATGATCGGACTGGTATTGCTGGTGGGCCTGGTGGCCAAGAACTCCATCCTCCTGGTCGACCTGACCAACCAGCGCCGGGCAAGCGGCAAGAGCATCGAACAGTCATTGAAGGAAGCCTGCCCGATACGTCTGCGCCCGATCCTGATGACCTCCCTCACCATCATCCTCGCGATGCTGCCCGCCGTATTCGGCGCCGGCGCCGGCGCGGACGTGAACGCCCCAATGGCCGTGGCGGTGATCGGTGGCATGATCAGTTCGACGCTGTTGTCGTTAGTGGTGGTGCCGGCGGTCTACTCGCTGGTTGAGGGTGCTTTGGAAAAGAGAAAAGCGGCTCATTCCCCTGGTTCCAATGCGGCAAAATGATAATGACTCCCCAGCCCCGGCCGGATGGCAATTTGCCGCCCGGGGTGCACAGATAGGGCCGGTAGGTTAAATGTTCGGGCTAAATATTTCCTGCTGTTTTCAAAAATAAAAAGGCCGAAGCTTTCGGCTTCGGCCTTTTTTTCATCAACACCTGGTAATTTGCCAGATTTGTTGCCCGGCGCGTCTTATCCCAGCGTGGCTATGAGTGGCGCCAATACGAGAGACACAATGGACATCAACTTGATAAGGATGTTCATGGCTGGACCGCTTGTGTCTTTGAAGGGGTCGCCCACGGTATCTCCCACAACAGCAGCTTTATGGGCGTCACTACCCTTTGCATGACCTTCCAGCTCGCCTTTTTCAATGTATTTCTTGGCATTGTCCCAGGCGCCGCCTGAGTTGGCCATTAACAAAGCCAGACATACACCGGTTATGGTTGCACCTGCCAACATTCCGCCCAGGGCTGCCGGTCCCAATATAAAGCCTACAAGAACCGGTGCGCTCGCTGCCATCAATCCAGGCAGAATCATTTCTTTGAGAGCGGCCCTGGTAGAAATTTCTACGCAACGTTTTGTATCCGGTTTACCCGTACCAGCCAACAAACCCGGAATTTCACGGAACTGCCGGCGAATCTCATTCACCATTTCACCGGCGGCTTTACCCACCGAAGTCATGGTCATCGCACCGGCAGCCATTGGCACCGCGGCACCACAAAATATTCCGATCACGACCCTGGGATCTAAAATATTCATGGTTATAGCATCCAAACCAGCCTTGATTCGCACCATG
>JBFZEL010000340.1:0-4928 GCA_041306925.1 Lysobacterales bacterium | reverse complement strand
CATCGGCGCGGTGTGGAACTGGGTAAAAAGCACACCGGCGTGCGCCAGTTGGTCGATGTTGGGTGTGCGGATTTCGCTGCCATGCACACCCAGGTCGGCATAGCCCAGGTCGTCGGCAACGATGAGCAAAATATTGGGGCGTGGCGGATGTCCGTCGGGTGTCAACTCCTGTGCAAAAGTCATCTCGGGAACAGGCACAAACGCCAACAATAAGAAATGCAGCAACAACCGGGCCGGGTATTTGGTAACGCGCATCGATGATCCCTCTGCTACGAATGACCGCGAGTCTACCCGCTGGAGACACTTCGGAACAGGGACCGTTGGTGCAATTTTTGGAATGCCCCGGGTACGACGGACACGCAGATAATGCATTATGGGCGCGACGCGCCTTTCCGTCTTGCTGGCCCAGGTCCGGGAAAAGCACTGCAACCCGACCAATGGAATCGCCTTACGGGGAGACTGGGCCACACGAAAAGTGCAACTTCATAATGGCAACTGGACGGCGACATTTGCCGTCAGAAAGCGATAAACCGGCGCCAGGATTTGGACTCAGTTTATCTGCTTGACGGAATTTCATTTTTACGGCATCTCCAAATTCTGACCCGCCGATTCGCTTGAGGATCAATTACTTGATTCTGATCAATTACGCCGCCGCCTCGTTGTGCTACTTGTTGGCTGCTTCGGTCTGATGGACAGATAACAATAAGGAAAAAGGAAAAATCGTGAATTCCTTTCCTATGCCCGGGCGGAAAGCCAGTTGCAATGGTAGTGCCAAGCTTGTGCCCGGCTCCGCCCACGATCTGTAAATTTTTGATGAAGCAATCCAGTCCGGCGGGTTTGACAGGTTTGCCTTGATTCGTCCGGTCTCATCCTGGCTCAAAATTGGGAGGAAGTCGTAATGCAAATGAACACCTTGAATATCACCGGTTTACTCAGGGCCACCAGGCTATTGTTCATCATGATTGCGATTGGCATTGCGGTACCTGCCGGCTGGGCCGCACAGGCTCTTGCCGACACCGGAGCGGATGCCACGGCCCTGGCCAATGAGATCAACAAGAACCTGCGCGCCGCCGAGAACGACATGTTCAATGGCAAGAATGAAAGCGCGGATCAGCAACTCAACGCGATCGCGCCGCAGATCGAACAGCTCAAAGCCGCGGACCCGGCGAACCCGAAACTGAAATCACTGGAATCAAAATACGCCCAGGTCCGGAAAAACCTGGATCGCAAACTGGGCGGTGCGGCGCCCGCGGTCAGCACCGCTGCGCCCGGGCTGCCGGCCAAGCCCGTAGCGGCATCCATGCCTCCGGCAGCGGCGCCCGCGCCGGCTGCCGCTTCGGCAGAAACACCCGTGCCGGCCGCAGCGGCTGGCGAGACAGGGTTGCCGAGGGCAGTCCAGGGTGACATGGCCAACGCCAGTGCCAAGCTGGACGAGGCGGAATCAATGTGGGCGGAAGACTACACCGGCAAAACCACCGTGAGTGGTCTGACCGATCCCGACGCGGTCAAGCGCGAGACAGTGGAACAACCGCTCAAATCGGCCACCTACTACTACGAAAACGTACTTAAAAAATGTCAAAGCAAATCGAGCCCCTGTGATCCCGCCCACCCGGACATCGCCGCCCTGCAAAAGAGGCTCGAAGCCATGCAGGCCAATATGGCGGGTCTGAACGCCGCGATCGAGAGCACGGCTGCTGCCAGCGCCGCGGCTGCCGCTGACGAAGCGGCGCAGGCACAGGCGGTGGAGGCCGACTGCGAGGGCTGGAATGAACGTGTCAAGGTTTACACCGAAGGCGACAAGGCACTGTACCGTTGTGTCAACGCGGACGCCGCGGACATGCCAAGCTGCAAGGGTTTCTATGACGAGGCGGCGGCATTGAAGGGGGAACTCGGCGGCACCCCTTGGGAGGCAGAACCCTGCGGCGCCCTGCAATCCAGCCTGGGTGATCTCGACCGCTACATGGGCAATTTCAAGTCAGCCTATGACAGTTTCACCGAGGCACAGGCGGCTGCCAGCGCCAACATGGGTCAGATTGTTTTTTCGCGCGAGCCGATCGATCCGGAGAATCCGTCCAACCTCACCAACCAGTTCGATGCCGGCGACCACGTCTATGGCCTGATCCGCACGACCAAGCCCTGGTCTGAAATTTACGGCGGCAAGAGCAGCGCGGACGTGATGGTCAATGTCAAGCTGGACGGCGAGAAGATCCATGCCCAGTTCGTCAAGCTGAAAACCCCGGAACTGATGGCCCGCCAGTACCTGGTATTTGAAATTGCGCCGGACCCTGCCAGGATGACGGCCTACGATGACCCGAACCGGGAGTATGGTTCTTCGACGGCAACCTTGCGCCAGGGACCCAACGAGCTGACCCACCACCTGGCGCAGTTGGGTCCCGGCCAGCATACCATGGAACTCGACATCACCTATTTTGGCGAGGTTTGGTCAGCCGGGAGCTTTACCATTTCCGGTAATGACTTCCAAAGCTATGCCAGCCTGCACCAGCAGATCGCCGAAGGCGTATCCGCGGCGGTCACGCTGCCAGCCGCCGGCATGACCAACCAGGCGATGGCCGACGAGATGCGGGCGCTGCTGGAAAATGCAGGCTGGGAGGACATCCACCGCATCAACATCGTGGACAAGGACTGGTGGACCGATCGTGTCAGCGGTGGTGACAGCGCGGTGCAGTCCCGGCACATTGCTGCCGCTGCACTCGCCAGGGATGCCGACGGATACTATTACAAGGTGTGCACCTTTCACCAGGACAAGCTGTTGACCGGCGGTTTCGGTGACCTTTACCTGAGTCACCAGGGGGATCGTGTACCCATACCGGAGAGCAATATCGACAAGTAGGCATACGCTCACCGGACCCCGAAGCAATTGTTCGGGGTCCGGTTATTCCGTAGATGATGGCCCCAAATGCAGTATCGGTCGCCCGGGTGAGCCGGAAAACCGGGGGTCAGGGCCGCCTGGGATGATCAAGGCAGTGCGGATTCAGGCTCGATCAACCAGCGGTCACCCCGGTAAATGATCATCGGCCGGTCGCGGAAGAATGCCGGCATGAGCGACTGGGTCGTGATGTCCCAGCGGATGTCCTTTGCGCCCCCCGCCCAACTGAATTCAGCAGCCGAGACCTCAAGCACAACGAAAATGACCTGACCGGCTGCCGCTGTAAATGCGTGGGCGCCGCTGCCGCTGATGAGTCCGCCCAGATTCCCGTATTGCCAGCGTCCGCCCCAGCTCTTGAGCGTGTGTGAGCCTGGGGACACCCGCATGGCGGCGACGGTGTCGCGAATCGGAAATGGGTCGGACGCGCGCAGGGGAATAGCAGAATCTGCCGCGTTGCCGGTGATCAGCGGGGCGTTTCCGCCGGGTATCGCCGGATCCAGCCGGTAGGGAATGGGCAAGGTCGGGCCCCCATCGATCGAGAGCTTGGCCGGGCACAGCTGCAGACCGCAACCGACGATGAGCGTGGCCTGGGAAGACCGGCCGGCCCCAGCCAGGAAGGTATCGCGGGCGGCAGGTGAAATCATCAGTGTTTCGTGTCGATCCTCCCATCCGGCCGCAAAGGTGAAATCGCCCGCTTGCAGAAACAGTGCCAGGTCCTTGCGTTCGATTGGCTGGGTCATGCGCCATTTGGATGGTTTGCGGTGAATGCCGGAAGCAGTCGCCAGCGCGGTCCGGTCGGCGGCGTAGACGACCAGTGTGTAGCGATAGATATCGTCCTGCAGACGGCCGGTGGGGATGATGATGGCCATCGGCACCTCGGTCTGGACCCCGGCGTCCCGGTAAACTTCCACACCCCAGGGCACGCTGGCAAGCCAGGGTGTGCCCAAGGCCTGGCGCACCGCTTCGGCTGTCGGGGATGTGGACAGCCTGGTGACGGAATGATCGGGTAGTCCGGTCAGGGCCGGATCGGGAGAAATATATGAGCAACCGCTCACAAGGGCGCTGATAACAATGATCGCAGCCGTCAACAGGACCCCGATCACTGGCATGGCCTGTTTATCCGGGATAAGCCAGCACGGCGGAACACTCGTCCTTCCATAAACGTTCATCCTCACAGGCGAGCTTCTCGAGGTCTGCCGGTGTGGCATTGTCGTCATCCACCCACAGACGCAACAGATCAGTGCCGTTGATCAGGTCGATGGCCAGTTGCCGGTGTTCGTATTCATAGGGGAAATCACGCCACAGATCGAAGTCGGGCTGAATCCGGCGCAGTGCCTTGAAGACCAGCGCCAGCAGGCGCCACGGGCGAAACGCCTGGTGCTCGTAAGCGGCACCGTCAACATGAATCTGTACCCCCGCACAGAGCCGACCCACGTGTTTATGAAAGGTCGGCTCAAACCAGCATTCACGCAGGCTGCAACCCTGCATCCATTGGGGTGCGATCTGCGCCATGGCCGCGAGCAGTTTGCGGGCATCGATATCCGGCGCGCCAAACAACTCCAATGGGCGCGTGGTGCCACGGCCTTCGGACAGCGTCGTACCCTCCAGCATCACCGTTCCGGCGTAGCAACGCGCCATCCAGGGGCTGGCCGCATTGGGACTGGGGTTGATCCAACTGCGCTCCTGCAATGGCCAGCCATGGCCCGGCGCAGCGCCCGGTCGCCAGCCATGCATGTGTATCACCTCGTATTCCACGTCCAGCTTCAGGGTGCGGACAAACCAGTGGCCCATTTCGCCCATGGTCAGGCCGTGCCGCATCGGCAGCGGGCCGGCGCCGACAAAACTCTCCCAGCCGGGGCGCAGCAGCAACCCTTCCACGGGGCGGCCGGCAGGATTGGGCCGGTCCAGCACTATCACCCGCTTCTTGTAGCTGGCCGCTGCTTCCAGCACGTATCTCAGCGTCGTGATAAACGTGTAAATGCGACAGCCGAGATCCTGCAGGTCCACCAGCAACACGTCGAAATGGTCCATCATGTCAGCG
>JBFZEL010000339.1:0-3172 GCA_041306925.1 Lysobacterales bacterium | reverse complement strand
AGCGGATGGGGGAACTGGCCAAGGCGGAACGCTACGCGGAACTGGTCAACGAAGCGCACCTTAACGACTGCATGCTGTGCGGTTGCTGTTCGTTCGTCTGCCCGTCCAATATTCCCCTGTCGCAGTATTTTGCCATGTCAAGATCACAACTGAGAAGATTGCCCAAGCCATGACTGAATTGAGACCTGCCCGGCAAAGTGGTGCGCCATGAGCCTGAACGTCAAAATAACCGCGTCACCGCATGTCCGATCGGCCGATTCGACGGTCAGGATCATGTGGTCGGTGGTGATCAGCCTGGTGCCGGTGATTGCCGCGTCGATCTTTTTCTTCGGTCCCAGCGCGATCCTGGTGATACTCGCCAGCTGTGCCGGTTGTCTGCTGACGGAACGCCTGTTCGGAACGCGGCCCGGCTCCATCGCCGACGGTTCCGCGATGATCACAGGCCTGCTGCTGGCGCTGACGCTGCCGCCCGGTTTTCCACTCTGGATGGCATTCGTGGGTGGTGTTTTCGGCATGGGTTTCGGCAAGCTCATCTATGGCGGCCTGGGCCAGAATATCTTCAACCCGGCACTGGTCGGACGCGCCTTTTTACAGGCGACCTTCCCCGTCGCGATCACCACCTGGCCCGCCAAAACCGAGCACTGGTGGATGCTGCAGGGCGATAACCTGGCCCTGCCCTTCAGGAGCCCGGTGGTGGACGCGGCGACCGCGGCGACACCGCTCGGCAATCTCAAGTTCGGCGACAACCCGGTGATAACACCGCTTTATGACCTGTTCATCGGCACCACCGGCGGTTCGCTGGGTGAAACCTCCGCGCTGTTCATCATCCTGGGCGGTATCTACCTCGCCTGGCGCGGACATTTGAACTGGCATATCCCGGTCAGCATTTTTGCTTCCACCTTTGTCTTTGCCGGTCTGTTCCATGCCATCGGCATATCGCAGTTCCCGCCGGTATTCATGCTGTTTTCGGGTGGCCTGATGCTCGGCGCCTGGTACATGGCGACCGACATGGTGACCTCGCCGCTGAGCAACAAGGGCTGCTGGGTGTTCGGTATCGGTATCGGTTTACTGGTCGTAATCATCCGGGTCTGGGGTGGCCTGCCGGAAGGCGTGATGTATGCCATCCTGCTGATGAACGCCCTGGTTCCGTTTATCAACCGCGTCACGCAACCCCGGGTTTTTGGCACCTCCGGCAAGGGCAAGGGGTCTGCCAAATGAACCAGGAAGGCAACAGGAACCGGATCGACGTGGCTATCGAGGTGGAAAATACCGGCAAAGCGGAACCGCAGGATGCGCGGGCGCCAAAGGAGGTATCGACCTTCCGCCTGGTGGCGACGCTGGCCTTGGCGGGTGCGCTGGCCGGTCTGCTGATCGTGCTGGTCAACGAACACACCAAGCCGATCATCGACAAGTACAAGGCCGAGCAGTTGCAATTGTCGGTCTACGAGGTCCTGCCCGGGGTCGAACATTACGACACCTGGTACCTGGTCGATGGTGCGCTTGCGCTGACCCTGCCTGCCGGCGCCAAGGAAGCCGACTACAAACGGCTGTATATCGGACGCGACAAGAACGGCGCAGCCAAGGGCGTGGCCATGTCACGCGGTGAATCGGGTTTCCAGGACGTTATCATGGTGATTTTCGGCTTCGACCCGGTCAAGGGAGTACTTTCGGGAATGAAAATACTGGATAGCAAGGAAACCCCAGGGTTGGGTGACAAGATCTTCAAGGATATGGCTTTTGTCAACCAGTTCTTTGCAGGTCCCCAAACCCCGCTGCTGGGTGTTAAATCAGGCGCCGGTAAAGGTCAGCCCAACGAGATCGACATGATTACCGGTGCGACAATATCCTCGAAGGTGGTTATCGAAATCATCAACAACGCACTGGAAGAATGGAAACCGGTACTGGACAAGGGTATTCCGGAAGCGCCGGCGGATCCAGCATCCGGGGAGGCAGCACAGTGAAAACAACCACGGCACGCCAGGATTTCATACGGGGTATCTGGAAGGAGAACCCGGTGCTGATCCAAATGCTGGGTCTGTGCCCGGCGCTGGCGGTAACCAACAGCGTGGCGAACGCCCTCGCCATGAGTGGCGCCACTTTTTTCGTCTTGTCCTGCTCGAGCGTACTGATCTCGACCTGCAAGCGTTTCATACCCCACGAAGTACGCATTTCCGCCTACATCCTCGTCATTGCAACCTTCGTAACACTGGCTGACATGCTGCTGCAGGCCTATGCGCCGGTGCAGCATAAAGAGCTTGGCGCATTTATCGCCCTGATCGTGGTCAACTGCATGATCCTCGGACGGCAGGAGTCGTTTTCCGCGAAGAACAGCGTTTTCCGGTCCCTGCTCGATGCATTTGGAACCGGCATAGGTTTTAAGATTGCACTGGTCATGATGGGCGGTTTCCGCGAGATTCTCGGCACCGGCAGTTTCCTGGGGTATTCGCTGTTTGGACCGAATTTCGAACCCTGGGTCATCATGGTGCTGCCGGCGGGCGGCTTCCTGACACTGGGTTTCATACTGCTGGCGATCGGCGCCATCGAACAACGCAGAAAAAACAAGACCGCGGGTAAGGCAGAGCAGATGGCGGAGGCTTCATCATGAGCGACCAGACGCTGTTTTCGATTTTCTTCTCGGCCCTGGTGGTCAACAATTTCACCCTGGCCCTGTTCCTCGGCCTGTGTCCGTTCATGGGTGTTTCCGCGCGGGTTGAAACGGCCCTGCGCATGGGCCTGGCCAACATCTTTGTACTCGTGCTGACGGCCCTGAGCGCGTGGTTTCTGAATACCTATATTCTGGAAACGGCGCCCTACCTGCGTATCATCTCGTTTATCATCGTCATCGCGTCGCTGGTGCAGATCGTCGAAATGGCCATCAAGAAACTGTCACCGACCCTGTTCAGGCAGTTGGGTATTTACCTGCCGCTGATCACCACCAACTGCGCGATCCTCGGCCTGGCGATATTCCAAACCAACCGCGGTTACGGCTTCATGCAAGGCCTGACCTTTGCCGTCGGTGCGGGTCTTGGCCTGACGCTGGCACTGGTCCTGATGGCCTCCATCCGTGAATCGGTTGAATTTTCGGATGTGCCCGGTATCGCCAAGGGCACCGGACTGGTGCTGATTATTGCCGGAACGCTCTCCTTGGCATTCATGGGCTTTGCGGGATTAT
>JBFZEL010000338.1:0-6168 GCA_041306925.1 Lysobacterales bacterium | reverse complement strand
TGTCATCCTGACTTCCTTGCCAGACACGGTAAAGCGCAGCGATTGCCGGTCGAATGCCAGTGAACCGGTACTCAGGACTTGCGCTTCACTGGCAATTTCCGAGGTGCGCCGCATAACCGTTTCGATGCGCGCCAGCAATTCTTCGAAAGAAAAAGGCTTGGTCATGTAATCATCGGCGCCCATGCGCAGACCGGCAATGACATCATCGAGGCTGTCCATGGCGGAAAGAATGATCAGTGGCGTATTGATCTTTTTCATGCGCAACTGCTGGCAAATCTCGCGGCCGTGTATCTTCGGCAACATCATGTCGAGTAACAACAGGTCGAAATCTCCTTCAAGCGCGAGCGCCAGGCCCGCCTCGCCGTCGTTGGCCACGACCGGAAAGTGTCCTTCGGCGCGCAAGCCACGTTGTAAAAAATCGGCGATACGCGTTTCGTCTTCAACGATCAGTATTCTCATGTTCAGGCCCTTAAGTTCTTTTCAACGGGTAAAAATACGCTCGCCAGTGCACCCTCTCCCGGTTTACCCTCGAGACTGATCCTGCCCTTGTGCGCTTCAATGATCGCCTTGGCGACGGGCAGACCCAGCCCGGTTCCACGGGCATGGCTCTGCGCCCTGGGGCCGCGGAAGAAACGCTGAAACGCCTGCCTGGCCTCCTCTTCCGTCAAGCCGATGCCGAAGTCCCTGATCTGCACGACCACCTCCTGTTCGGTGCTGCCAAGACCGACTGTTACCGTGCCGTTTTGTGCTGAATAACGCAGGGCATTGTCAATCAGAATGGAGAAAACCTGGCGCAAGCGTCCGGCATCACCCACTACCCATTCTTCCCGTCCGCCGAATTCCTGCCTGACGTCTATACCTTTTTGTGCGGCGCTGACCGCAAAATCAGCGCATACCGCGCTGAGCAACTGATCGATCGATAGCGGGCGGATTTTCAGGCGGGGTTCGCCTGCGTCCGCGCGCGCGATAAACAACAGGTCATCGACCAGGCGCGTGGTCTGGTCGGCCTGCTGCATGATGCGCGTCAGCGTTTCCCGGTATTCCTCCGTGGTCTTTATCTTGCCCCTCAAGGCAACTTCAGACTCACCGCGGATGACCGTCAGCGGCGTACGGAACTCGTGGGAAATATCCGCCAGCAGTTTTCGCCTGTTTTCATCGACGCGCGCGAGTCTTTCGTTACTGCTTTGCAGAGCGCGTGTACGCTCTTCGACAATGGCCTCGAGACGGATATTGGAGTCGCGCATCGCCGCCCGGTGTTCGGCCAATTGCCGGGCCATGACATTGAATGCAGCACCCAGTCGGGCAAACTCCTTTTCATGCAATTCCGGGATACGATGGTTCAGGTCATCGTTTCTGAAGGCCTCTGCGCCTTGGTGCAACTCGTTGACGGAACGGCTGAGACCGCGCGAAAAAAGCCAGGCGATGATCGCTGTCAGGCCGGCGAGGCTCAGCATGAACAGTGGCAAAACGCCGGTAATGTAATGCGCCAGGGCTAGCGTTTCGGTATTGGCTTCTGCCAGCTTGTTACGGCTTGCCGCGAGCGTTTCCGCCATCAGTTCATCGAATATTTCCGCCGTGCCTGAACTGCGCAACATTTCCAGCTCGGTGCGTGCCTCAATGGGTCTTTGTTCCTCCAGGGACGTGCGGATGACCTCGCCGGCGGCTAAGATGATCTTGGCCAGGCGTTCCATTTCGTCGAGAACCGCCATCCCGCCCGCATCGTTGCCGGGTTTGTTTAAACCGAGTTCTTCGGCAAGCGTTTGGCGGATATCGATAATTGCGGTTCGCAGGGACTGGTCGTTGTCGTGCCAGCGCGCCAGATCGCCGATCCGCTCGTTGGCCACAGCTTCTTCAATCAGGTTGATCTTCTCAGCAGTCTGCGCGGCAAGCGTACGCTGGGCGTTCAGTAAGGTGTTGGCGATGGTGACGCGTTCCACGTCATATTCAAACCACTGCACACTGTCATAGAAGTACCATGCCAACGCCAGCGTGATGACCAGCATCGCACCAAACGCAAGGTACAATTTTCGAACGAAACTTGTCTTGCCGGTCGCCATTTCCGTCGCCATTTCCGTGCCGGATCTTTGGTTCCTTCCGCAGTTCCGTGCAAGGATACCAAACAAACCATCAGTACAATAGAATGGCCGGGCACCTCTGAATTAATCAGAGGTTCCATAACACCTGAAAACCGGAAACTTATCCATTTGAAGCTGCTTGTTATTTTTAACCCCAATGCCGCCCACGGCCGGGCAGCGCATAAACTTGCGCCCATCAGGGCCCGCTTTAAAGAACTCGGTATTGACGCGTCATTCATGCCCACCGCGCATCCGGGACATGGCACGGAACTGGTCGCAGGCGCTGCGCTTGCGGGTTTTGACGGCGTGGTTGCGGCGGGCGGTGACGGCACGGTGTTTGAGGTTCTCAATGGCCTGTACCGGCACCCGAAGGCACAGCACGTACCCCTCGGCCTGTTGCCCATCGGCACGGGTAACGCGTTTGCGCGCGAGTTGAATTTACCGGCGGACGGGCTGATGAGCGCCATCGATATCCTGCAGCGCAGACGCACCCGCGAGGTCGACGTCGGCCTGGTGACAGCGGCAGATCGGAGTTTTTACTTTTTGAATATCGTGCTGATGGGTTTCGCGGTCGACGCCAGCCTGGCCGCACGGAAATTGAAATTTCTCGGCCAACCGGCCTATACGCTGGCCACCTTGTGGCAGGTATTGAAACTGAAGAGTTATCCGTTGCGCATGGAGATCGACGGCCAGGCCCGGCAAAGCAACAACGTGTTTGTCGCAATTTCCAACAGCCGTTACACCGGTACGCATTTTCTGATGGCGCCAGCAGCCCTGCTCGATGACGGCCGACTGGATGTGACCATCCTTGCAAGCCTGCCCCGGCGCCGGCTACTGAAGCTGTTTCCGAGCATTTATAGCGGACGGCATGTCGAATACGCGGAAGTATCAACCTGTCAGGCCACGCATATCAGCATCTCATCGCCACAGGGTTTTCCGCTCGGTCCTGACGGCGAGTTCTGCGGCCACTCGCCGGTTGATATCACCTGTTTACCGCGGGACCTGGCAATATTCTGTTGACCAGGCCAAATTCTGCAACCCGCCGGGAAACCGGCGGAAACTGCTTCCCGGTGGCACCTTCACCGCTCCCTGTCACGCAACTTGCGTGTTAAAAACAACCATTCCGCTCATCCCGGCGTCTTACCCACAGGAACCACGCGACTGCTGCACGGCCCTTGTGGTTAATCCGGACCGGCACCTTCAAGTGGCTCAAATCTTGCTCTTGAAACCTGCTAACCTTTGAATTTTCTGCAGTGAGGACAATGAAAATGAAGACAACCGCCCTGACCTTTCCGCTCCGTTTCTGGGCCATCGTACCGGTCGCCCTGCTGATCTGCCAGTTCAGCAGCAATGCTGCTGCCGGCGAGTGTAAATTCGAAAAGAAAATCGAGAAGACGCTGGACCTGTCAAACAGTGAGCGGCTGTCAATAACCGCCGCCGCGGGCGAACTGGATGTCGTCGGCGTGCCGGGTACGAACGTGGCCGTTATCCACGGCAGGGTCTGTGCTTCCAGGGAAGCGTGGTTGGAGCAATCGGATGTAGAAACCACAGCTGGAAAACAAGCAGGGATTGCCGCAAACCTGCCCGCCACGGATGGCAACTGGTCATTTGGCACGACTTACCTGATGCTCGATATGCACATCGAGGTGCCCGACGGCCTGGCGCTCGATGTCAGGGACAGCAGTGGCGATATGCTGCTGAAAAAAATTTCCGACGTGCAGATCGAGGACAGCTCGGGCGATATCGAAGTCGAGCATGCCCGCGGGACCATTACGATCTCGGACTCCAGCGGTGAAATTGATATTGAAGGGGCTGAGGATGACGTGACCATCGAATCCGACAGTTCCGGCGACATTAATGCGCGGGACGTCAATGGCAGCGTGCTGGTCGTGTCCGACAGTTCCGGTGATATCGATGTTTCGCGGGTCAGCGGCGACTTCGTGGTTGAACGTGATTCATCCGGTGATATCAGCGCCAGTGACATTGGCGGTGATTTCCGCGTGCAGAGGGACAGCAGTGGCGAGATCCGGTCAAATGGCGTGCAAGGCGAAGTGCAGGTACCCGACAAGGACTGACGAGCGATACAATTCTCAACGGGTTTCGAGACACCGGGTAGCCGCGCAGACCACGGCGCCCAGTGTCCAGTTCGCAGCACTTTTTTCAGCGGCAGGCGGCAAGGCAAGGGTCTTTATGACACTTTGCAGGTAGATCGCACGAAAACATGAAGATTCCGGTTCGAATCCGCTGTCGACCCCCTTTTGGCAAAAATCTTCAATATCGCTGTTGCGCATGTAACGGAATGCTGCGGTCAGATACCAGCGCAGGCCTTGCGCTTCCTCCAGGTTGCGCCTGACCTCCGCGGCAACGTCGGCAAACCCCGCCACGCCGGACTCGCAATCAGCAATTTGCCAGCCCTGATCATCCGCACCGGCGCCACGTTTGCACTCCGCTACGTGACCAAACCTGTGCCAGGCCTCATCCTGTCCCCAGCCGAGGAATGAACGGCTGAATACCGGCACCAATCGGTCCTTCACCCGGACCTGCCTGGCGCCCTCGCAACTACGGCAGGGGAAGGCCACCTGGAGTGAGGCTCCACCCATCTCGGCGATGCCAAAATTTGCATCGGGCTGTGATTCGCGCAGTGCCAGCCAGGCGTACAGTCCTTCCTCGTATTCCGACAGCGTCCGTGTGGTTACCGGCATCCCCAGTGTTGCAGCGAGTCTTGCATTGAGCTTTTTCCACAGCAGACCGCTGGCTGCGGCATCCTGTTGTTGCGCCATGCGCATGCCGGCCGTGCCATAGACAGCTGCCGATTCAACCCTGCATTGCCGCTGCCAGTCAAATGCCTGCCAGCGCGGTTTTCCATTCTCTTCAAGCGGGCCGTCACTGCGCAGGTCGGACAGCGCCCCGAGCAAAGCGTCGATCACGCTATCAATGTCGGCCATGGTTTTGCCGCGCTTGCCACGTATGGGATCGGCCAGCGCGTCCGTGCCGGGACCCGGATGCGGCAGCCAGCCTGCGGCTGTCTGCTGGTAAACAAACAGACGGGTCATGCTGCTGCCGGCGTCGTAGATAATGCGACAGGCAGGAACATCGGCATGGGCCTGTTCCTGCTGCAAGGCAGTGCCGCAGCCAACGGCCGACAAAGCAAGAACCATCAGCAACAGCAACACATGGATGTTTTTAAACAAGTGGTCTGCTCCGGTTTTTTTGTCGTTCCGGTCTAAAAAAACCACTTACCAGTGGCGGGCAGCGGCCTTGTTCCATGCCGTGCGCCAATCAGCCGGTATCGTGGACGCCTGTAAAAGACAGCCATCCGGGATGGGTGGATACATTTCAGCATAGTTCCTGACAGCGGTGCCACCGATGCGCCGGTTGATATGGGCCGGTGTCAGGTCTGCGAGTCCTTTCACCCCGGCGGCGGCCATCAATTCCAGGAGATTTTGGATCATGGCCTTGTGGTAATTCGCCACGCGCTGGCCTTTCAACTCGACATCCAGCGCCTTGTATCGCGCCGGGTCCTGGGTGGCGATACCGGTGGGGCACTTGTCCGTATTGCAATTGCGGGATTGCAAACATCCAAGGGCGAACATCATGGCGCGTGCCGCGTTGACCGTGTCGGCCCCCAATGCCAACAGCCTGAGCAGGTGAAATGCGGACAGGGCCTTGCCGGCGGCGATCAGGCGGGTGTGCTGCCGAAGACCCGTACCCTGCAGGGCGCGGTTGACGAATATCAGCCCGTCAAGCAATGGTGTCCCGACCGAATTGGTCAGTTCGACCGGGGCTGCACCGGTGCCGCCTTCCGCGCCGTCAATGGTGATGAAGTCCGGCCTGATGCCGGTTTCGAGCATGGCCTTGCAGATCCCGAGGAATTCGGATTGATTGCCGATACACAGCTTGAAACCGACCGGTTTGCCACCCGCTAACCCACGTAGTAAGACCACGAACTCCAGTAGACCCATAGGTGTGCTAAAGGCGCTGTGGGCCGCCGGTGAAACCACATCCTGTCCCATCGGCACATGGCGTATGGCGGCAATCTCCTCGGTCAGCTTGGCGGCGGGAAGGATGCCGCCATGACCGGGCTTGGCCCCCT